>JAWCEU010000009.1:0-12531 GCA_039092155.1 Candidatus Aenigmatarchaeota archaeon | reverse complement strand
ACAGCCTTTTGAGCTTAACAAAGGAACTTTTTCAAAGAATTTTGGAGAATAAGGAAGATAACAAAGAGCATGGTAATAGTAGATGTTTCTCAAGTAAACTGGGGTTAAAATTGCTGCTAAAATTAAAAAACAAATCAAATATTTTTTGAAAGTTGTTAAAAATTGTTTTTCTTTTAAGATTTCATAAAAGAAAACAAAAGCTAAAAAGAATAAAATGCCAAAACCTGCTGATTTTGATAGAATAGCAAACGCTCCAAAGACTGAAGAAAGAAGAAAATATTTCTTACTATTCTCTTTGAACGAAAGAATAAAAGTCAAATAGAAAAGCGTCATGAATAGGGTGAAAAAAGCATCTCTGTAAAGAAAAACAGAGTAGGTGACAATTGAAGGGAAAGTTACCAAGATTAAAGAAGCCAACCAACCAGTATTCTCATTAAAAATTCTTTTAACAAGAATAAAAATTGAAATTCCAGAGAGAAATGTGCAAAAAGGAACTAGAAATCTTACAAAAATTTCTTGAAACCCTAATATCATTAAACCAGCTGCTGTTAAGTGGTAAAGAAAAGCTCCGGGATAACCACTTTTCATGGATTCAGGATAAAACACGGGAAGCCATGTCGGCATTTCTTTATTGCTTGAAATCCATTTTATAAGTGTGGTATGAAATCCTTCATCACCAAAATTTATTCTTGTGTTTAAAGGTTGTACAACTTCAAAAAACAAGATTGTTAGAAGAATTAAAATTAAAGAAAAAATTTTCAAGTTTTTCGTGTTTATATCAAGCTCGATTTCTTTCAAAATTTCACCTTATAAGTTTTTTAATTACAAGCTTATAATTTTAACTGATGAAAAGAAGATATTTTTCAAAAAACTTAAAAACCTTATTTTTCCTCGCAATTTTTTTGTCAACACTCCTTAAACTTTACCTTGTAAATACATTTAAAGGTCCTCTTTCAGGTTTCATGTGGGATGAATATATTTACATTGTTGCTGCGAAAAACATGAAAGATGGGTTTGGTTATACTTCCGATAGACCACCACTTTTACCAACATTGATAGCTTTGATTTTCCAATTATTTGGTGAGAATTTAAGAATTGTAAAGTATTCGATGCCTATTTTATCTTTGATAAACATTTTTTTGATTTATCATCTTGCTTCAGTTCTGTACGATGAAAAAGTTGGTGTAATTTCATCAATCTTTTTCTCTTCTCTTCCAGTCCCATTTTTCTTATCAACCAGAATTCTCACAGAAACGCTTTTTTTAACTTTTTTTCTCCTCAGCATAACAACTTTTTATCTTGGTTTAGAAAAAAATAAAAAATATTTTTTGTTAACAGGAATTTTCACAGCATTTTCTCTACTTACAAGATACACAGGAGTAGTTTTGTTTTTAATTTATGCAGCATTCATTCTTTTGAAAAAAAGGTTTGATGTTTTTCTCAGCACTTATCTTTACATTTCTTTCCTCATCTTCCTCATCATTTTATCTCCTTGGTTTCTAGCAAATTTTCAAAATTATAGAAGCTTGTTAGGACCTTTAATCAAAAATTTTGCCATAAATAAGCGCATACAAACAGTTGAAGCAATAAACTTACCAGTTTTGAATTTCAAACTGAGCTTTTCTAGAACAGCATATTACTTTTTTGTTTTACCTTTTGTTGGAAGCTTCCTTTCTTTTACAACTTTACTGTACTTTTTATTCTATAGAAAAATTGGAGAAAAAGATTTTTTCCTCATTCTAATTTTTCTCATAACATTCATCTTGTTTTTAATTTCAGTTGGTAGAGCTAGTATAAGATTTCTCAACGAGCTTTCAATAATTTTTTCCATATTCTCTTCTCTATTTTTTGTTAAAACTTTTAAAAAAAATGGGAAAATTTTTGCTTTTGTATTTTCAATTTGGTTTTTAAACTTGCTCTTAAGCATAACAACAGTTGCTTGGTACTCGAATAATAGAGAAATTTTAGAGAATCCGAATTTCGAACTTTATATGAAAACTCAAGAATACCTTGAAAAAGAGATACCAAAAAGTTCGATAGTATTAACGAACCTCGAACCAATAGTTGCAGATTCTGGAAGAAATGCAGTAAGCATAATTTTTAATGAAATGAGTTTTAAAAACCAACTCAAGTATGCAGAATACATTGTTGTAAGTTCAAAAGAACCAACTTGGGAAGAAATCAAATTTATTGAAAAAGAAAAAAACTTGAATTTAATAAACGAGATTGATGGTGCAGTGAAGATTTATGAAGTAGTCAAACCAACAACCAAATAATTTATACTTCTTTTTTTAATATTTCTTAGATAAGATATGATTCAGATTAAACTGCCTAAACCAACTTTAAAAAATTTAGCAACAACAATTGCTTTGTTGGTTATAATTTACTTGGCCATATTCTCAAGGTTAAGTACAATAAACACACCAACAGTCCTAGATTACGACCCTTGGTGGTTTTATAGGTATGCTAAAATGATTCTGGATAATGGAAGGTTACTAGAATGGGATATTCAAAGCTTTTCATTTCCAGGAAGGCCAACAACACCATTTTCAGGTTGGCCTTATACAATGGTTTTTTTCCATAAATTTTTGAATTTATTCTCTTCTACAGATTTCATGCGTTCTTCTATTCTTTCGCCTTTATTGATGATAGCTTTAATACCAATACCCGCTTTCTTCATAGGCAAGCTTTTGAGCAACGAGTTAGGAGGTTTGGTAACAGCTTTTTTCGCTGTTTTAGCCCCTTCTTTCATAGGAGTGAGCATGGCAGGCTATTGTGATTCAGATGCTCCTGTAGTTTTTTACTATTTCTTATCGATACTTGCTATGTTATATGCATTAAAAAACCCTAAACCAATTTCTATAATTTTTGCAACTCTTGCAAACTTACTTTTCGTTTGGAATTGGGGAGGAGGTTGGATAACTTTGATTTCATTTACAGTCTTCACATTCCTTCTTCCAATCTTCAGAATTTTTGAAGATTTCATCCATTCTTTCTCTCTCAAAATTGATTTGAAAAAGAGGTTAGAAGAGATGGTTTTAGTTGGAAGACCAATCTTTTTCATCATAGTTTTAACAAATCTCATATCCTATTTCTTATTCAACTTCACACAATTTGCTTCATTTTTTGATGCAATTGCATTCACAGGCTTAGGTTTAGTTATAAGATGGATTGTTTTTCTTGTATTGATTTTGTGGGATGGAATGTTTGCCTATTATTTCTTCAATTCAACAAGAAATGAAAAATCACCAATCAAGAGATTGTACTTTTCTTTTGGTTTATGTGCTTCTGTGATCTTTTTCTATTTAATCTTCATCCCTTTTGTAACGCTTCCAACAAAACCGCTGATAGTAAATGTTTCAGTTGCAGAACTTCAACCAATAAACATTTTGAGTAGAGAAGGCTTTCTCGCAGTTGCAAGTAGAACAGGAATACTCCCAACAATTCTTTCATTCGGTCTATTCATCTTTGCTTTTTATAAAATATGGAAGAAAGAGAAGATTTCAAATGAAGAAATCTTCTTTTTCATTTGGATTTTAAGCATGTTCATGTTAATTTCAAGAGGAGTGAGATTTAGCTTGCAATTTTCAGTTGCAGCTGCAGTTGCAAGTGGTTATGTTATAGGCAATTACAAGAAATATCCCTCTATAATTTTGTTGATTTTGCTTCTAGGGTTAATATTCCTTCAACAAATTTTCTTAAAAACATCTTTAGATTTCTTAATCTTGCTCATAATCCTTGGTTTTTCTTTCACAGCAATTTACAAAAAAGAGCAAAAGTTTATTGAAATTTTGAGTTTAGCAATTTTCGCATTTCAAGCTCTTTTCTTCCTTTCGAATTCAATTCAAATTAGCCAAGCAACTGGAATGGAAATAAGCCAAAATTGGTACGATGCTTTAGATTGGCTCGTAGCTAATAGTGATAAAGATACGATAGTTGCGACTTGGTGGGATCCTGGTCATATTTTAGCTGGCTACAGTTATTACAAGAGCAACCCATTCAAAGTTATGGCAGACGGTGCTCATTGTGATGCAAAAAGTTGTGTGATTTACAACCACGATATAAGAATAAGAGATATGGGCAGAGCATTTTCTACTAAAAATGAGAGTGAAGCAGTAGAAATACTAAAGAAATACACTTTTCTTTCTAAAGATCAATGCCAAAAAGTCAAATCAATCTTTGGTGATAAAATTTACGATAACATTTTGAAAGAAGATCCTTGTAAGCCAGTAAACAAAATGTATGTAATAGCAAGTTCAGACTTGATAGGGAAGTACTATTGGCTAAGCTATTTTGGTAGTTATGACGAGAAAAAAGAAGCAGGTGAAGGGAAGAATTTCATTCAACTACAGCTTACAAATTATAATCAACAGAAAGGGATTTTGGAATATGGTAACGGAATAATTTCTTTAGTTCAAAAAGATAATAAGCTTATTCCAATTCTTAATTTTCCACAGCAAGGTATAAGAAATGCTGTGATAAGGGATTTAATTTATTTCCAAGGAGGTAGACAAATAAATCAAGTTTTGGAAAATGCAACAATCAACGGTTTAGTTTATGTTGATCCCACTTTTAGATTTATAATTTTTATGGAAGAGAATGTAGAAAAATCAATTTTTACCAACATGTTTTTCTTCAACGGTGAGGGTTTAAAAGAATTCGAAATACCAAAACTTGAACACTTTATACTCAGATATTCAAACCCAGAAGTAAAAATTTTTGAAGTTATTTTTTAATTTCAAAAAAGGTGATTGAATGAAGATAGGTTTTTTCACAGATCTCTTTTATCCATTTGTAGGTGGAGGTGAAGTTTACCATTTAAATCTTGAAACAAGGCTAGTTAAGCTTGGAATAGAAGTAGTTCATGTGACAAGCAGATTACCAAACACAAACTTTTTCGAGGATTATGGAGGAATAAAAATTTACAGAATCCCGATTTTCACAAAAAATTACAAAAGGGGAAGATTTCTTTCACTTTTAACGATTCTCACTAAACTTAAAATTTTTAAAGATGTAGATATAATTCAAGTAGCCACTTATCCCACAGCTTTAAATGGCTGGTTCATAGGAAAAATTCTAAAAAACCAACAATCCTTTTTTGTCATGAATTTTTCCGTGAAAGTTGGAATTATATGCGTGAAAGCTTTTTCTCAAAAAAAGTTTATCCTCTCGTGGAAGATTACATAGGAAGGTGTCCTTATGATTGGTTTATTTGTCCTTCAAATTTTTCTCGTGAAAGCTTAATCAAGTGTGGAGCAGAAGAAAACAAAATAACTGTTGCTTATCATGGTATAGACCCAATTTTTAATCCGAAAGTAAGCGGTGATGATTTAAGAAAATCTTTGGGTTTGGAAGACAAGCTTGTTTTTGGTTTTAGTGGAAGGTTGTCTGATATAGGTCAAAAGGGCATACCTTATTTATTAGAAGCTACAAAGATTGTAACAAACGAGCTTCATGAAGCATGTCTTGTGCTAGGAGGGACTGGTTTTGAAGAAGTCAAACCCTTTTTAAAGAAACTTAAAATAGAAAAGTTTGTTGTTTATGCAGGAAAGCGTCCTTTCGGTGAAATGCCCAAATTTTATAGAATGTGTGATATCGTTGCAGGGGCTTCAATAGCAGAAGGTTTTGGGTTTATGTATGCAGAAGCTAGTAGATGCGGAAAAGCTGTTGTAGCAACAAACGCAGGTTCTCTACCAGAAATAATACTTAACGGGAAAACAGGCATCTTAGTTCCACCAAGAGATTCAAAAGCTTTAGCGGAAGCCATAATAGAGCTTTTAACTGATAAAAAGAAAGCAGAAAAAATGGGGAAGAGAGGCGCAAAATATACAGAAAAATTCACATGGGAAAATTCTGTTAGAAAACATTTAGAAGTTTATGAAATGTTTGTTTGATAAATCAAATTTTTAAATTTGCGTAACAAAATCTAATCATGCCCATTTTGCCAAAACAACCTTTTGAAAGAATTTTTAAGAAAGTTGGAGCAAAAAGAGTTTCTCAATCAGCTTTAGATGAAATGGCAAAAATCATGGAAGAAGAACTTTTAAAAATAGCTAAGGAAGCTGCTTTGTTAGCAAAGCATGCTGGCAGAAAAACAATTCTTGACGAAGATGTTAGGTTAGCAAGAAGAAAGATTTAATTTTGTTATCCCTCATTATAATTAGGGTTTTATGGAGTTTGAAGAAATTTTAAAAGAAATCGAAAAAGCTTCTGGTTTAAGTAGAGAAGAAGTTGTTAAAAGAATTGAAGAGAAAAGAAAAGAATTTTCAGATTTGTTAACTGAAGAAGGTGCCGCTTATCTAGTTGCAAACGATTTTGGTTTGGATTTAATCGAGAAAAAAAGAAGGCAATTGGAAATAAGAAATATTGTTGCTGGGATGAAAAATGTTAGTTTCGTTGGAAGGGTCTTCAACATAACACCAATCGTAAGCTTCGAGCGAATAGATGGTTCTGTTGGTAAAGTTGTTAATGTTTTTATCGGCGACGATACGGGTTTTGTTAGAGTTCCTTTATGGAATGATCAAGTGAAATTGATAGAAGAAGGTGGAATTAAAATTGGTGATACAGTTCAAGTCACAAACGGAATTTCAAAAGAAGGTATTTACGGGATTGAAGTTTCGATAGGGAAATACGGCTTAATTAGCAAAATCGAATGTGATGATATTCCTGATTTGGAGTACTTGCAAAAGAAATATCTTTTTCAACCAATCAAGAGAATGCCGATCAAAGATTTGAGTGAAGGAAGAGCAGAAATAGTTGGAACAGTTGTGCATGTTTTCAAGAACAAATTATTTTTCGAAATTTGTCCAGAATGCGAAAACACTTTGGTCAAAAAAGAACAAAAGTTCATTTGCTCGCAACACGGGGAAGTTTTACCTTCAAAAGCTTTGGTAATAACAGCTATAATAGATGATGGGACAGCAAACATAAGAGCAGTTTTCTTCAGAGAGCAAGCGGAAAAAGTGATACAAATTTCAGCAAAAGAGTTGGAAGAAATGGAAGAAGAAAAAAGGTTTGAATTGGTTAAAGAAAAGCTTTTGGGCAGAGAATTGCAACTCACAGGCAGAGTTAAAAAGAATTTATTATTCGATAGGGTAGAATTTATTGTGAATGAATCAAAAGATTTAAATGTATTGGAAGAGAGTAAAAGATTAGCTGAGGAGCTGGAAAAATGAATAAAAAAAAGGAAATAACTCTTGAAGATATTCCTGGTGTTGGAGAAAGAATTGCCGAGAAATTGAGGGAAGTAGGTTACACAGACCCCATGGCCATAGCGGTTGCTTCTCCCTCTGAACTTGCAGCAATAGCTGAAATTGGAGAAGGACAAGCAGCCAAAATAATAAATGCAGTGAGGGAAATGCTCGAAATAGGTTACGAAACTGCCGACAAGATTTTGGAAAGAAGGATGAGAGTCGTTAAAATAACAACTGGCTCGAAAAATTTGGACAATTTGCTGGGAGGAGGTGTTGAAACACAAGCTATAACAGAAGCTTATGGTGCTTATGGAAGTGGTAAAACTCAACTTGGTTTTCAGTTAGCGGTTAACGTTCAATTGCCAAAAAATCAAGGTGGTTTGGAAGGAAATGTTCTTTGGATAGATAGCGAGCATACTTTTAGGCCAGAAAGAATAGTTCAAATAGCTAAGGCTTTGGATTTAGATCCAGAAAAAACTTTAAGGAATATATTTGTTTCAAGAGCTTACAATGCTGAGCATCAAATCTTCCTAATAGAAAAATCTCCTGAGATGATAGAGCAGAACAACATAAAACTCATAGTTGTTGATAGCTTAACTTCTCACTTCCGTGCAGATTTTGTCGGAAGGGGGGAGTTGGCTGAGAGGCAACAAAAACTCAATAAACACTTACATCAATTACAAAGGTTAGCGGATGCTTACAACTTAGCCGTTTATGTGACAAATCAAGTTATGGCAGATCCTTCTGTGATTTTTGGAGACCCCACAAGGGCAGTTGGAGGACATGTATTGGCTCACATGGCAACTTACAGGCTTTATTTGAGAAGAGGTAAAGAAAATATGAGGATAGCAAGACTTGTTGATAGCCCAGGCTTACCTGAAGGAGAAGCTGTTTTTAGAATAGTGGAAGAAGGTATAAAAGATCCTTAAATAAATTCAATAACAATTTCTTTTCATGCAAGTTATAAAACAAGGGGCTGAAGCCATTCTTTATTTAGAAGAAAGAGAAGGCAAAAAAGTTCTTGTCAAAGAGAGAATTAAAAAAGATTATAGAATAGAGCAGATAGATTTGAAATTGAGGAAAGAAAGGACGAAAGAAGAAGTGAAACTTTTAACAGAAGCAAGAAAAGTTGGTGTGATAACACCTAAAATTTTTGAAGTGGATTACAAGAATTTCAAGATAGTTATGGAGTTCGTTGAAGGAAAAAGGCTTAAAGAATTTTTTAACGAAGCAAGTGAAGAAGAAATTAAAAAAGTTTGTTTGGAAGTAGGTAAGCTTATAGGAAAACTACATTCAAATGGCATTATCCACGGCGATTTAACAACTTCAAACATGATATTGAAGAACAACGAAATTTATTTCATAGATTTTGGTTTAGGTTTCTTTTCGAAAAGAATCGAAGACCAAGGAATTGATTTGAATTTGCTTTATGAAGCTTTAAAAGCGACTCATTTCAAAATATTAAATGTTTGTTGGCAAAGTATAATCAAAGGATATGAAGAAGTGTATGAAGATGCAAAAAAAGTTTTAGAGAAGGTGGAAGAAATTGAAGCTAGAGCTAGGTATGCTGAAAGAAAAGTTAAAAGGGAAAGATAAATTCGAATCCATAGAAAATTTTTGCATTTTAGGAATTTTGGTAGGAGTTTTTATTTTTTCTTCGGGTTTTTTATTGACAATAATTAACCCGAAAGGTCTTTCAGCAATTTTTTTGATGTGTGGGAGTGCTTTGAGTTTTGTCTCTACTGTAGCTCTAATTTTTTCTTGGTTGGTAAAAGAATTTTTAAGCTGAGTTTTTTAAATTTTAATTTTAAATGATATAAAAAGGGGTTCAAATGGCAAGAAGGTATTCAAGGAAAAAAGGAAAATCAGGTAGCCATAAGCCTCCAGTGAAAATAATTCCAAGATGGGTAAAGATGAAAAAAGAAGAAATAGAAAATTTGATAGAAAAGTTGGCAAGAGAAAGGCTAAGCTCCGCACAAATTGGTACAATTTTAAGAGACCAATACGGGATAACAAGTGTCAAGACTATTACTGGAAAAACTATAACTCAAATAATGAAAGAAAAAGGAGTTTACCCAGAAATTCCAGAAGATTTATTGAATTTGATGAGAAAAGCTGTAAACCTTAGAGCACATTTAGAGAAACATAAAAAGGATAAACACTCTTTAAGAGGGCTTCAGAATTTGGAATCAAAGATAAAGAGGTTGGGTAAATATTATTCGAGAAAAGGTATATTGCCACCTGATTGGGAATATTCTCCTGAAAAAGCTAAACTTTTAGTGCAAAAGTGATAACTTGCTCATAGAAGAAATAGAGAGAGCTGCAAAAATTTTAAAAGCCATAGTTAAAGAAAAGAAAGTCAAAATTTTTTCACATTACGATGCAGACGGCTTAACAAGTGCTTCAATTCTTTTGAAAATGTTTTTGAGGGCGAATGTTAATTTTGAGGTAAAAATTTTGAAACAATTGACTTCAAGAATTGTTGAAAAAATTAAGTTTACTGATGAAGATGTGCTTATTTTCTCTGATTTGGGAAGCGGGCAAATCGATTTGCTTAAAAAGTTCATGGAAAAAACACAAGTTTTCATCCTTGATCATCACGAGCCAATTTTGTTGCAACACCCAAATCTTTTCCATTTAAATCCTTTACTTTTCAATGAAGAAGAAATTTCTGCTTCTATCATCTCTTACCTTTTTGCCAAAAGCTTTTCAATTCAAAACACAGACTTGATAGATTTAGCTATAGTCGGGGCTTTGGGCGATGAGCAAGACGAAGGTTGGGTTCTAAAAGGTCTTGCTAGAAAAGTTTTGGAAGAAGCTGAAAATTTAGGAAAAATAACAGTTACGAAAGGTATAAGACTTTATGGAAGAAACACTCGCCCAATCCACAAAACTTTGGAATTGAGTTTTGACCCTTTCATCCCAGGCATAACAGGTTCCGAATCTCAAGCCATCCAATTTTTAGCTGAGCTTGGAATTCCTGTAAAAGATGGAAATGATTGGAAAAAACTTAAAGATTTGACGATAGAAGAGCAAAAGAAATTGGCTTCAGCCATAATTTTGGAGAGGCTGAAATTTTCTCATCCAAATGCTGTGGATATTTTTGGGGAAATTTACACAATAGTTGGAAGAGGGGAAGAATTTCAAGATGCAAGAGAATTTGCAACAATTTTAAATGCATGCGGAAGAACTTACAATTTTGATTTAGCTATAAAATTGTGTTTGGGTGAAGAAGATTTTGCAAAAGTTTGGGAGATTATGGAAAATTACAGGAAAAAAATAAGCGAAGCAATAAAACTTTTGAGAGAAGAAAAAATGATAATTTCAACTGAAAATGCAAATTTTATTTTGGCTGGAAACAAAATTCCAGACACGCTTATAGGTACAATAGTTTCAATAGCTTTGAATTCCAACATTTTAAATTCAAACAAACCAGTTTTTGGTTTAGCTGAAAATGAAGAAGGCGAATTAAAAGTTTCAGCAAGAGCAAATAAAAGTTTGAATATAAATTTAAAAGAAGTTTTGTCGCATGCTGTTAAACAACTGAAAGGCGAGGCTGGAGGGCACACTCATGCAGCAGGAGCATTAATAGATAAAAACTTTCAAAACGATTTTGTTAATATTGTAGATAAAAAGCTTGGTGAGATGCTTGGTAAAGAAAAAGGCTAAAGCCAAAGAGTGGTTCACTGTAATAGCTCCAAAAGTTTTTGGAGAAAAAGAGATAGGGGTTACATTAGCTAGCGAGCCAAAAGAGCTTTTGGGTAGAGAATTAACTTTAAGTGCTCTTGAAGTTGTTGACAACATGAACAAATATTACTTGAAGATTTCTTTCAAAATCGTGAGAGTTGAAGGAAACAAAGCTTTCACGGAATTTCATGGCTCTGAATGTATGCAAGATTATATAGCAAGAATGGTTGTGAGAAGGGTTAGAAGGATAGACACAATACAAGATTTATTGACGAAAGATAAAGTTAAGCTTAGAGTTAAAAGCTTGTGTGTAATTTCGAGAAAAGCGAAGAGTAGCATAGAAAAAAACTTAAGCAACAAGTTAAAGGAAATCATCAAAGAAGAAGTTGAATCAAAAACTTTAGACGAATTCATTAAAAGCTTGATTTCAGACGAAATTAAAAACAAAGCGATCCAAGAAGCAAAGAAAATTTATCCGATAAGGAATTTTGAAATCAGGAAAGTTGAAGTGATGGGAAAAGAGGAGCAACAACCACAAACAAAAGAAGAGAAATAGTTATGAAAGAAATAGCTATTGTTATTTTCTTTGCTTTTTTCTTGTTCAATTTTTCTATTAAAGCTTCAACTATCAAGCCACCATCCAAAGGATAAATCGGTAAGATATTAAAAATTGCTACAGCATAATTTATCACCCAAACCCATGTTAACACTTGAATTACAGAAATCGAAAAATTGTAGTTTACTCTAGTTAAAGGAGATGCAACTATTCCCATGTACGGCATACTTTCATTTTCTGGTCGAGAAGCCAATTTAAGTTTGAATGGTGTATTGTTTGCAATTACAACAATCTCATCACCAGGTTTAAGATCTTTCATTTCTTCAAGAAGGAGAGAACCACTTAAAAACTCTTCATAACTCAATTTCACTTCTTTCTCATTTATCTTTGTTATCATCATACCAGGCTTTAAACCAGCTTGAAAAGCCGGAGCAGTTTCGTTAACTTCTTTCAAAACTATTGGACCTACAAATAGGTAAGGGTAAATGAATTTTGAAGTTATTTGAAAGATTAATAAAGAGAGAAGAAAATTAGCTACGCTCCCCACAACAAAAACTCTTAATTTGCTTAAAAGTTTGGATTTTTTGAGCATTTTTTCATCAGGTTCAACAAAAGCTCCTGGAAAAACTACGAGCAAAAGCCAGCCAGCACTTTTCACTTTAATATTTTCAGCTCTGCAAACTATGCCATGCAACAGTTCATGCGGCAACATCACAGAAATCACGACAGTTAACCAAAGCCAGAAGGGTAAAGATAAATATCCTGGGCCAATTTCTGCTTCAGGTTTTAAAGAAGGTATAACTAAACTTAACCCAGGAAGTTTTGCTATACCTTCTATTATCAGCTTTGAGTAAGAAATTAATGAAGACAAGCCTTCAAACATGAGGAAAATTGCCAAGAAAATGCTGAAAGTGCCGAAAATTTTCCAAAAAATTTTCGGTTTAGACAGTTTATCCAAGATTTTTAAACCAAGCTTCGTTTTTCTCATGAGCAAAAAATAATGGAATTCTATGTTTTTCCTATCCCTATAAACAAGAAAAGCTAAAATCAAGAGGAAAGCAACTACAGACAAAAAATACAAATCCATATAAAAAC
>JAWCEU010000008.1:0-12565 GCA_039092155.1 Candidatus Aenigmatarchaeota archaeon | reverse complement strand
TAAGTCGTATTGAGTTATTCCATTGCTACTCAATTTGTTCGCTAAACTTGAAAAAATTGGAACTTCAATCCTTGAATCACCATCTTTTAAAGTTAAAAATATATGACCTTGCGGATGTTTTCTTACGTAAGAAATTTTGCCAGTTGTTGAAATCACTTTACCTATCATGCTTGAATCTATTTCACTTATTTTTGTTTCAGAAGGAGAAACTGCCAAGCTTGAAAAATATATTAAAATTAAACCAAATGTTGCAACAAGTGCACAAGCTATCAATAAAATTCTTTTATTCATTTCCATACTTGACTTGAATCAAGAAGAAATTGATATAGATTTAGAACTAAAAGAGTGAGTTAAATTTTTTTCCCGGAACTTTTTATTTTGAAGTAGAAGAGAGAAGCAAATGTGTTGAAAAAAGCTGAAATCAAAGTTTGGCTTATAACACTTCTTACACCATTTACCACAATATAAAATTCCTCAAGCCTGAAGTAATTTAAAGCAATGCCCAATAAATTCAAAGGCAATGTTATCGCTATTACAATTAAAGAAAGTAAGAAAAGGCCAACAAAAATTGATAAAACATGCCCTTTAGTTATTTTCCAACTTTTTTTGATACTTTCGATTATTCCTTTCTCCTCAACTACTAAAATTGGGATAACTACACTCAATCTAAAAGAGACGAATATTGTGAATATGAGCAGAGCTAGGAAAAGAATTATAGATAGTATCACAAGAGGGGTAAAGTAAAAGGAAGCTCCAAACATTAAAATCACGATAGGAATTAAAAACGAAATGCCAAATATGAGAATTAAAAAAATATTTGCAATCAAAATCTTTCCAAATTTTCTCAAAGAGATTGAGATGGCTTTTTTCAAATTCCATTTTTTTGATTTCAATTCAAATTGAATTATAACTGGAAATGCTCCTGCCACCAAAATGGAAAAAAATATAAAAAGTGGCAATGAAACTAAGACCATTAAAAGTAATATTGGAGCTGTTTCTTGGAACGAAGCTATGGGTAAATAAGTGAGTGCTGGAAATAAAGTGAGCAAAAGAACTTTTGGATGTTTTTTCACAAAATCAAGAGTATCTTCAAAAGATTTTATGCCTAAACCCATTTTTCCCTATAATTTTTGAAATCTCAAAAATAAATAGCTTAAATTAATCAAGCTTTGCTGAAAGCTATGTTTATTTTCTTATCTTCAAACTCAAGAACATCTGAGAACTTCCCTTTAGTGAATCCTAATTTTACAAATTTTGCCCCAACTTCTTTTGCTATTAGCTTTTTGTTTTTTTCCAAAAGCTTGTTTGTATTTTCATCTGAGTTTAAAGTCAAAACAATTCTTTCTTTCACAACAAAACCAAACTTTTTCCTCATCTCTTGTATTTTTCTTATTAATTCTCTCAAAAGGGCTTCACCCAAAAGCTTTTCATCTAGCTTTGATGGAATTAAAACTTTACCCAAATCAAAATCTGAAACTGAAAATTCACCTTTTGGTTCTTCTTTCAATAACTTTATCTCTTTACTGTTACACATCTTAAGCAAAACTTCTTTCAAATTTTTTGCAGCATTCAAAACTTTTTTATCTTTTGAGATTAAGAAAACTGAAGCAATTGGCCATCTCAATTTCAAATTTGCTTTTTGTCTTGCAGCGCTACATGCTTCCACAATCTCTCTAACAATTTTCATCTCTTCTTCAAGCTTTTTGTTTATCATTTTTTTATCAGCTCTTGGCCAATCTTCAAGGTGAACTGAAAGCTTTCCCTTTTTCAAAGGCTTAACGATTTCTTGGTAAACTTGCTCAGCCAAGAAGGGACAAAATGGAGCTAAAAGCTTAGCCAAAGTTTCTGTTACTGTTAAACAAGTGAAGAAAGCTGATTTTTTATCTTTACCTTCATACAAAGGCCAAACTCTGTCTCTTATCAACTTTATATACCATCTTGAAAAATCGTTCAAGATGAAATTCAAGATTTCGTTCGCAGCTTTATGAGCATTGTGATTTTGAAAGTGTTTTGTACAGCTTTCTATTAAAGAGTTAAGTCTTGAAAGAATCCATTTGTCTTCTTTCTTCAAGCCTTCAGGCTTTCCTGCAGAAGAAACGTAAGTCTTTACGAAATTGAATGTATTTCTGACTATCACAAAAGATTTTGCTATTTCTTCTATAGTTTGCCAGTTAAAGTAATAATCATTCCAAGGCTCGCTTGAAAGATAATAAAACCTTAATAGATCTCTTCCGTACTTTTCTATCACTTCTTCAGTGCTAACTATATTCTGCAAACTCTTAGACATTTTTTGACCATGAGCATCCAAAACAAATCCATGCATCAAAACACTTTTGAAAGGAGCTTTACCAAAAGTCATAACACTTGTTATCATCAAGGAATTCCACCATCCCCTGAATTGGTCCGCTCCTTCTAAAATGAAATCTGCTGGCCAAAGCTTCTTGAAAAGTTTTTTGTCCCTTGGAAAACCAAGAGAAGCCCAAGAAGCTACTCCTGAATCAAACCATACATCTAAAACATCTGGAACTCTTTTCATCTTTCCTCCACATTTACAATCCAAAAAAATCTCATCTATGTAAGGCTTGTGAAAATCTTTTGGCACTTTGGGTAACTCTTCCCTCAAACCAATAACTCTTATGTTTCCGCATTTTTCGCAAATCCAAATTGGCAAAGGAATCCCCCAATATCTTTGTCTTGAAATAGGCCAGTCTCCCAAAGATTCGAGCCAATTCTGAAATCTTTGGCTTGCCCAAGGAGGATTCCATTTTATCTTCTTATTCTCTTCCATGAGTTTGTCTTTTATTGCTGTAACTTTGAAAAACCATTGAGGTACAGAAATCTGAAGCAAAGGTGTATCACAACGCCAGCAAATTGGATAATCGTGCTCAATTGTTTCTTCATGCAACAGAAGACCTTTTGCCCTAAGTTCTTCAATTATTAGCTTGTCAGCATCTTTCACGAACATTCCAGCATATTTACCGCAACTCTCATCAAAAGTTCCATCCATTTTAACTGGTGAAACTGTAGGCAATCCTGTTTCTAAACCAACTTTATAGTCTTCTTCTCCATGGCCAGGAGCAGTGTGAACTAAGCCTGTACCTTCTTCTAAGCTAACAAACTGATCCGAAAGAACTACTCTATGGGCATTTGTTAAAACTTGTTGGAATTTGAATTCATCGGCAAAAGGATGTTCGTATTTCAAATTTTCCAAGTCTTTTCCTAATTTTGTCTCTAATATTTTGTAATCTTTTATTCCAACTTTTTTCATAACTTCTTCTACAAGTTGCTTGGCCAAGATTAGAACTTCATTACCTACTTGAACAAAAGCATATTCTGCATTAGGCTTTACCATTATTCCAGTATTAGCGGGTAAAGTCCATGGAGTAGTTGTAAAACAAACCAAAAAAGTGTTAGGACTTCTTTTTGTCCTAAACTTAACATATATACCAGGATCTTTAATTTTCGTGTATTCTATCTCATTATAAGCCACCACTGTTTCACAATTGTGTGTAACAAATCCATTCACGATAAAGTTATGGTTCTTTCCGACGTTTAGATCTGCTACTTCTTTCATACCAATTTGTTCTATTTTTTCTATCTTTTCCCAAATTAAACCATTTTTAATTCTATTCTCTTTTACATAAGTGTTAAATTTCGGTAAGCCTTCTCTACTCAACTTTTTTCTGATTTTTGTCTTCAAATAAGAAAGCACATAAGACGATAACACTTCCCTTTCTTTACAATAAGCGTAACCTATAGTTTCCAAGAATTTTACGATATTTGAAATTCTGCAACTTATTCTTCCCGTAACTACAACTTTTTCTTTTCCATTGACATTTTTATATTTCTTTGTTATAGGTCTCGTTTTTATGTCAAATTCTCTGAGCAGCCCATAAATAGATTTTACAAATTTTGTAGCAGAAATCTCTAAATTTCTATTTTTTTCTACTCTGAAAATTAATTCTTTGAAGTATTTTCCTGTTTCTCTTAAAATTGGTTTACTTAATTCAGCGCCGAAATAGCCACGTAAGAATTCTGCTTTAATGATTTTAGATTTTATTTTCTTTAATATTCTGGGGATATCAAAACCAATTTCATATTTTTTCTCGCATGGCATGCCTAAAGCTATAAGTAAAATTCCAAACGAAGAAGAATAGCAGTACATTTCATTACCTTGTCCTTTCACTTCTTTGTTTCTTTCTCTACTTTTTATCTTACTTGGTTTGAACCCTAACTTTTTCAAATCTTTTTTAATCTTTTTAAGATCTTCTTTGGATTTGGCTGAAAAGGATACTACAATCTCCGGGAAATCTTCACTTTTCTTCTTTCTTATAATAACAGAACCTTCTCCAAACAAGTAGCCCAAAATTCGGAAAAGAATTTCATTTCTTTCATCTTTCTCAAATAAAGGCAAAAGATTTTTACCTTCAAGTTCCTGTAAAACTCTATTTATAACTTTGTCTATCCTTTTAGAATTTCCATATTTCCTATTCAAATTTTTGATTGTGTTTACAATTTCTTCTTTTGTTAGGATTATTTTATTTGAATTACACTCTTCAACAAAAACTGGAAGATGAATCACTCCAACCTTCTCACCTACCCTCAAATCTCTAAGCTCTTTCCAACCTTCTTTAGTTAAAAACGGATGATCTAAAGTTGCTTCGATACTCAATCCACTTTGGGTTTCGACCTTCAAGACCATATCTTTTGTTTCCAGATATCCGTTTATGTGTGATGGCAACAAATCAAAATTTTTAGGATTTAATGTCATAACTTTTTCATTTTTCCAACAATTTTTTAATTTATCCATACTTTTCCAACTATAATTAGTAAAAACTAAAGAATCTTTTGTCACACATCTTGGACAAACATGAACTGGATAATTTCCTTTGTACAAAAAACCTTTTTCAAAAGCTTTTTTAAAAGTGAACCAAGCACCTTCTATGTAATCGTTTGTTAAAGTTAAGTAAGGGTTTTTCCAATCCATCCAAACTCCAAGGTTTTCAAACTGCTTTCCCATTATTCCTATGTATTTTGTTGCAAACTCTCTACACTTTTGAATGAAGTTTGCAGCTCCAAATTTCTCTATATCTTTCTTGTTCTTGAAACCAAGCTCTTTTTCAACTTGACGCTCAATCGGAAGACCGTGTGTATCGTAACCTGGTTGATCCCAAACATTAAAGCCAAACATTCTGTAAAAGCGAAGGTAACAATCTTTTATAACTTTATTCATTGCAGTACCCACATGAATGCTACCAGTAGCGTAAGGAGGGCCGTCTAAAAAATAAAATTTTCTTGCATTTTTCCTTTGAGCTTTAGCTTTTTCATAAATCTTATTCTTTTTCCAAAATTGTAGCACTTTTTCCTCCAATTCTCTTGGAGTAACTTGTTTTGCCATAAATTCATTTTTAGAATTAGATTTTAATAAAATTTTAGAATTAGATCCGGGCATCGCCTCTCATTTTCTCCTTATTTAATTATGGAAAGCCAAACACTTAAATTTTTCTCACAACTTAGATGCTCAAAATGAATAAAAACTTCTGCAAGAATTAAATTTATAGGGGGTAAGTGGATGAATTTTTCTCCACCAAAAGGCATGAGGGATTTTGGGCAAGAAGAAACAATTATGCGTGAGTATGTTATTCAAACGATCAAGAAAGTTTTTGAATGTTATGGGTTTGAAAGTATAGAAACTCCGGCTTTAGAAGATTTGGAGCTACTAACAGCAAAAAGTGGTGAAGAAATCTCAAAACAGATTTTCAGAGTTGAAACTGAAAAAGAGAGAAAACTTGGCCTGAGATTTGACTTAACTGTGCCTTTAGCAAGGTTCGTTGCAAACAATCCTCAATTGCCAAAACCTTTCAAAAGATATGCTATTGCTCCTGTTTGGCGCTACGAAGAACCTCAAGCGGGAAGACTTAGACAATTTTACCAAGCAGATATTGATATCTGTGGTTCAGAAAGCATGGAAGCTGATGTTGAATGTTTAGCATGTGCTTTAGATTGTTTGAAAGCTTTAGGGTTTGAAGATGTAGTTGTAAGAATAAATAACAGGAAAATTTTAGATGCTTTTGTCGAGATTGTTAAAGAAAAAATTCCGGAAGAAGTTAAAATTGAGTTTGGAAGTTTGGAAGTTTTTAGAGCAATAGATAAGTTGAGCAAGATTGGGGTTGAAAATGTGAAAGAAGAGTTGAGAAAAATTGGTTTGCAAGAAAAACAAATAGAAAAATTGCTTGAAATGATATCTTTGAAAGGTGAGTTTGAGGAAATTCTTGAAAAAAGTGAAGCCTTATTATCAAAAAGCAAAAAAGGGAAAGAAGGTTTGGAAGAATTGAAGAAAATTTTTGAAATTTCTAAATTTTACGGAATTGAGAAAAAGCTTGTTTTGGATTTCAGTTTGGCTAGAGGTTTGGATTATTACACTGGACCGATTTTTGAAATTGAAGTTAAAGGAGGAAAAATTGGCTCCATAGCTGGTGGTGGAAGATATGATAATTTAATTGAATTGTATGGAGGAAGACCAACTCCCGCGACAGGAATTTCTTTGGGAATAGAAAGGATAATGGAATTGAAGAAAAAAGAAATGAAATTGCCAAAAACAAGAGTTAAAGTTTTTGTGGCAAATGTTGACGAAAGCATGAAAAGAAAAGCTATTGAAATTGCAAAAGAGTTTAGAAAAAAAGGAATTCCGACGCAAATTGATTTAATGGGAAGGAATTTGAAAAAACAATTGGAATATGCTGATTCTGTTGGGATTCCTTTTGTGGTGATAGTTGGTAAAAAAGAAGTTGAAAAAGGTAAGTTGAAATTAAGGGATATGGTGAAGAAAGTTGAAATGGAAATGGGAATCGAAGAAATTATAAAAACAGTAGGAACATCTTCTTAAATTGGTCTTTCTCCTGAGTAAATGCTTTCTTCCAAGATTGCACCGCATTCGCTACATATCAAGCCTTCGTTGGAAAATTCAAGCTTCTCGCTTCCACATTCTGGGCAAGACTTCATTTCAATCTTGTTAAAGAAAAAGAAATTCATCTTTAAATGTTTTGCTATTCTCAAAATGTTATTTTCATGTCGATAGGTTTGTATCGATTTCGAAGTGAGGAATGAAAGAGAAAGGTTTAAAAAGCTTTAAAAGTTGAAAAACAAGGTTAAAAATATGGTAATGAAAATCATTCCAGATACAAGTGTAATAATTCATGGGAATTTGAGTCAAATGCTTGAAAAAGATGAGTTGAAAGATATTGAGTTAGTGATACCTTTAGCTGTTTTGGATGAACTTCAAGCACAAGCATCAAAAGGAAGGGATGTTGGTTTTGTTGGTCTCGACGAATTGAAAAAAATAAGAAAATTGTGCGAAGAAAAAAATATAAACATAAAATTTGCTGGTGAAAGACCAACTTTAGAAGAAATAAAACTTGCAAAATCTGGAAGGATAGACGCTTTGATAAGAGATGTTGCAAAAGCTGAAGGTGGAAAGCTTTTGACAGCTGATTATGTCCAAGCTTTAGTTGCTGAAGCTGAAGGCATTCCTGTTGAATATATTTCACAAGAAATAAAAACAACTGGGCTTAAATTTGAAAAATATTTCACTCCAGACACCTTGAGCATACACTTGAAAGAAGGTGTTGCCCCTCTTGCAAAAAGGGGGAAACCTGGGAAATTTGAGCTTGTTAAGATTAGCGAAGAAAAGCTCAGTGCTGAAGAAATAGAAGAAATGATAAGAGAAATTTTGGAAGCTGCAAGAGTGAGTGAAGAAGGGCATGTTGAAATAGCATGCTCTGGAGCAATGGTATTGCAGCTTGGAGATTACAGAATAGCAATAGCTAGACCTCCTTTTTCCGATGGTCTTGAACTTACGATTGTAAGGCCTATAGTTAAGCTGAAGCTTGAAGATTACAAGCTTTCTGAAAAGTTGATGAAAAGGTTGAAAGAAAAAGCTGAAGGAATTTTAATAGCTGGCCCTCCTGGAAGTGGAAAAACTACTTTTGCTTCTTCTATTGCAGAATTCTACAAAGAACAAGGAAAGATTGTTAAGACTTTAGAATCGCCAAAAGATTTGCAAGTTGGTCCTGAAATAACCCAGTATGGTCCTTTGGAAGGAGATTTTGAAAAAACTGCCGACATCTTGCTTTTAGTAAGGCCTGATTATTCCGTCTACGATGAAGTTAGAAAAACTAAAGATTTTGAAATTTTTTCTGACATGCGTTTGGCTGGAGTTGGAATGATTGGGGTTGTGCATGCGAGCAACGCAATAGATGCTATTCAAAGATTTATCTTAAGAACTGAGCTCGGAATGATACCCCATATTATAGATACTGTAATTTTCATCCAAGGTGGAGAAGTGAAAAAAGTTTATGAGTTAAATCTTGTGGTAAGAGTGCCTACGGGGATGACAGAGGAAGATTTAGCAAGACCGATAGTTGAAATAAGAGATTTTGAAACTGGAAAGCTTGAGTATGAAATTTACACATTTGGTGAAGAAAATGTTATAGTTCCGGTTATTGAGCAAAAAATTTCTCCTTTGAAAAAACTTGCAATGCAAAGGATAATGCAAGAAATAAGCAAGTTTGATCCAAACGCTGAAGTTGAGCTTGTTTCTGATTCTAAGGTAATAGTTAAAGTTAGGAATGAGGTTATTCCGAAGTTGATTGGGAAGAATGGAGAAACAATTGCAAGCATAGAGAAAAAGCTGGGGATACATATAGAAGTTGAGCCAAAGACTTTGAGTTTTGGGAAAGAAGTAAGTTTCAATATAAATGAAAGTGGGAAAAATATAGAATTTTGTTTTGATAAAAGCTTGGTCGGAGAAATTGCAAATTTTTACGTTGAAGAAAATTTCTTGTTTTCCGCAACCATAGGAAAAAAAGGCAAGATTAAAGTAAACAAATCTTCTGAAATTGGAAGAGAGCTTGTTAGGGCTTTAGTCAACAAGAGAAAAATTAAAGTCCTCATTTAACTCTTATCAATTTAGAATTTGTCAAAATTTTTGGTCCAGTTTTTGTCAAAAGAATTGTATTTTCAAACCTACAACCTCCTAAACCTTTAACATAAACTGCTGGCTCTATGGTGAAAACCATATTTTCTTGAAATTTTATTTTCTCCAGTTTTTTCAATTTCCTCAATTTTTTTAATTTTTCTTTCGGTATTCCGATTGTTGGAAGTTCATGAATTTTCAAACCAATTCCATGGCCAAGAGAATGTTGCATGAAAAAGCCTTGTTTTCTCAAAAAATTGTCAACTTTTTCAAAAAGTTGAAAACAAGGAAGACCAACTTTCAGAGATTTTAAAGCCAGTTTGTAAGCTTTAACCACAGTTTCAACAATTTTCTTTTCTTTCTTTCCTATTTCACCTTTGATAAAGGGTACGGTAACATCTGTTTTATAGCCTTTATAAGAAGCACCGAAATCCACGTAACCCAAGCCAGAAATTAATTTATTAGTTGCTCTTGGTTTGGGATGAATTTTTGCTGCTCTTTTTCCACAAGCAACTAAAGGTAAAAAAGCAAGCTTAGCTCCTTGAGAATAAATTTTTCTTTTTATAGCTAAAGCTATTTCTTTTTCTGTGACTTTTTCTTTCTTCAAAAGGCTTTCGATTAAAGGAATGCAAGAATTTGAAATTTCAGCCGATTTTTCAATTAGCTTTATTTCTTTTTTGCTTTTAACTATACTCATGCTTTACACTATCTTTCCATTCTTCATTAAAAGTTCGCCATCAACGTAAATTTCTCCTTTTCTCATATCTTTGAAAAAATCCCAATGTATAGTTGAATCGTTTTTGCCTCCGAAATGCTTGTTGTGACCTAATGCAAAATGAATTGTACCTCTTACTTTTTCATCGATTATAATCATTCCACCAGTTGGTTTGGCTTTAGGGTTAGTTCCAATTGCAAATTCCCCTATTTTATCCTTGTCGCCAGAAGCATGTTTGAAAACATCTTCAAAATTTTCTCTCCCTTTTTCTATCTTGTAGTCAATCAACTTTCCATTCTCAAATTTAAACCAAACTCCTTCAACTTGTTTTCCATAATGCCACATACAAGGCAAATCAAAGTAGATTTCGCCATTAACAGAATTTTCAACTGGGGCACAAAAAATTTCACCATCAGGCAAATTTATATAACCAATTTCCCCTTTTTTCGTTACAATGCCGCAAGCATTTATGAATTTTCTTCCTTTGATGGAAAATTCCAAATCAGTTTTTTCACCTATTATTTTTATTTTATCTGCATTTTTCACCTTCCCAATAATTTTTTGGTTATATTCGTAAAGCTTCTCATAATCAACTTTCATTGAATTCCAAAATGTTTTTTGTAATTTTTGAAAAGGAATATTCAAAGCTTCTGCCAATTCTTCTGTTGGAAATCCTATCAATGCTGCTTTCATCTCCTTTCTTTTTTGCCTCCTTTCTTCTCTTTCCCTTATAGGCTTAACAGTTTTTCTCCTTATTTCAACTTTATTTTGAGGGAGCTTTCTTGCAAGGAAAGGGTTTGTATCATCAATCACAATTTTCACATCAACAATTTTTGAAAGAATGTCAGCAAGCTTTGGCCAATATCTCAAAAATTTAGTGTTGATTGTTTTATAAATTTTTAAACTTAACTCATCACTCCCATAAGTTATTGTTGGCTGTGCCCCAATTTTTGCTGCTTCTAAAGCTAAGGCTTCAGCAAATTTTAGAGATTTTGGGCCGCAAGAAATTAATGTAACATCTTTTTCTTTCACTGCCAAATTTTTATGAATAATATTTTTAGCAATTCTTTGCATTTCTTTTTCAGAAATCATAATATAAATTAGAGTTGTTATAAAAATTAAAAGCCCTCGTAGCTCAACTTGGATAGAGCAGCGGCTTCCTAAGCCGTTGGTTGGGGGTTCAAATCCCTCCGAGGGCATGAAGTGAGAAAAATGATATTCAAGCCTTATGATGTTCGTGGGATTTACCCTGAAGAAATAAACGAAGAAATTGCATTCAAGATTGGAGCTGCATTTGGAACTTATGTGAAAGGGAAAATAGTTGTTGGGCATGATTCAAGGTTGAGTAGTCCCTCTTTGAAAAAAGCATTGGTAAAAGGTTTGATTTCTACAGGAGCAAATGTAATTGATATTGGATTAACAACAACACCAATTGTTACGTTTGCGACAAGATATTTAAATTGCGAAGGTGGGGTAATGGTATCTGCAAGCCATAACCCGAAAAACTACAATGGTTTCAAGTTTTACGGCAAAAACGGGCTTCCTATTGGAATGGGTTATGGTTTAGAAAAAATAAAAGAAATATTTGAAAGCAATTCTTTTTTGAAAGGAAAAGGGAAAGTAATAAAAAGAAGAATTCTTAAACCCTATTCAAAATTCTTGTTGTCGCAAATAAAAATCGAAAAAGCTGTAAAGATGAAAGTTGTTGTTGATTGTGGCAATGGTTCAGCAGGCATAATTTATCCGAAAATACTTAAAAAAATTGGGTTGAAAGTTCATGAAATTTGTTGTGAGCCAAATGGAAACTTTCCAAACCATGAACCAGACCCTTCTAAAGAAGAAAATTTGGAAGATTTGAAAGAAAAAGTTGTAAAAATCAATGCAGATATGGGATTTGCATATGATGGGGATGGAGATCGTTTAGTTGTAATTGATAAAAATGGGAAAGTTGTAAATTCTGCTGTAATCTTTTCAATTTTAATAAAAAGTGCTTTGGAAAAATCTCCTGGTGGTAAAATAATTTACACTGTCGTTGATTCAAGGGCAATTGAAGAAATGATAAGAAAAAATAATGGAATTCCTGTAGCTTGCAGAGTTGGGCATACTTTTATTTCACAAAAAATGAATGAAGAAAATGCAATTTTGGCTGGCGAAATTTCTGGTCATTATTATTTTAAAGAAATGTTTGGTTGTGATGATGCATTATTTGCAACTCTTAAATTAATCGAGTATCTTGTGAATTCTGGCAAAGATCTAGAGTATTTTGATAAAGCTTTGCCGAAGTATTTAAGCAAGAGACTAAGATATCCTATAGAAGAATCTGAAAAAGTTAGTTTCGTAGAAAATTTGAAAGAAGAGTTTTTAAGGAAAAAATATAGAATAGATACAACTGATGGTGTAAAGGTGATTTTTGAAGATGCTTGGCTTCTTGTTAGGGCTTCTAACACAGAGCCTTTGATTGTAATTGTTTATGAAGGAGTGAATAAAGAAGCATTTGAAAAGATGGAAAGTTTGGCTGAAGAAATAGTTAAGAAAATACCAAAATCTTAATTCACCATTTTCTAAGCAAATAAAGTTTGAACTATAGTTTTTCCAAACTGCTGAGCAGCTTCTGGCCCTTTGGCTGTGATTATCTTTCCATCTTTAGTAACTAGCTCACCTGTATACTTTGCTCCTTTAGCTTCTAAGTTGTTTGCTTCGCTTGGCCAAGCTGTAGCTCTTTTACCTTCAAGAATTCCTGAATTAGCTAAAATGGAAGGAGCTATACAAATTGCTCCAACTATTTTACCTTTTTCATAAGCTTCTCTTGCTATTCTTAAAGCTTGTGCATCTTCAAAGTAAATTTCGGCTCCTGTGCCACCAACAAAAATTATTGC
>JAWCEU010000007.1:0-13099 GCA_039092155.1 Candidatus Aenigmatarchaeota archaeon | reverse complement strand
ATCTAGCTACAAAATAATAAGCCCATCTTTCTGGGCCGTAATGCAACTCTCTTGACTGAACTGCTGAAACGATTATGTCTTTAAGGTCTTGAATTCTTATTGGCAATATTTTTTGGAGATGGGAATCTATTGCAGTTTTTACTTCTTCCGGTATTTCTTTTCCTCTTGCAATTTCTATATCTTGAGCTCTTCCAACCATTACATCAACAAGATACTCTTCCAAAGTTCTTCCTCTCAAAAACTCAAGCCAGAAAAATTTTTGTGGTCTAATTCCTTTTTCCCTCAAACCTTTTTCCACATCTTCACTAGTTATGTCCAACCTTTTTTCTTTCCAAATTTTCATCAAAATTTCAACCATTTCTTCTTTTTTATCTTCTTTCCTTCCGTACAAAACCCAATTCAGAAGCCATTGGTTCTGTTGGAGAAAATCTCTAAAAGGTCTTCCCCAAGGATCCACAAGATCAGAAGATTGAAGAACTCTTTCCAACAAGCGAAAAGGTTCTGATTCGGAAGAATGGATTAAAACATATTTTGCCCCTATCTTCTTTGAATTTTCCAAGATTCTAACAATTCTCTCATGCGACCTCTCGTATTCCATTTTTATAGCAGAATCGAGCTCTGCAGCCTCAACACCAAAAGCTCTTGTCTCGCTATGAATTCCAAACTTCACGTTAAGCTTTTCCATTATATCTTCTTTCATCTTTCTCTCAAGATCTGGCTCTTCAAATTCTGAAAGCGATTCTAAATCAAGCTGAACGAAATTTACACCTTTTGTTATGGAAGATTCAGCTTTTTGAGAAAGCCCCGCTAAATTTGGTCTTTCTTCTGGTCCAGCAACACCAAAAGCTCCACTTGAAAATCCCAACACATAACCCATTCAATCACCTAAGGCACACCATAAGAAGATTTTATGAAATTTATTATCGCTTTGCAAGTACCACCGACTTCTGTTAAATAATACTTCGTGATCCTTTCTTGGAAGTGGAATTCGTAAGGGCCTTTTGCCCTGAAGAATTGTAAGCCAAAGAATTTTGAAAATTTTTCAAGAGCTTTGGCAAAATCTTCATAAGGTTTCTTCTTCTTTTCTTTCTTCTCTTCCTTCTTTTCTTCAGTTTTAATCAAATATTCTTTTTCCAATTTTTCTATATTCACAACTTTTTCTTCCAAAGACAAACCAGCTTCACCGAGCATTCTCTTAACGAAATTATCAAGCTCTTTGTCTTTTGCTTCTAGTTCAACAAGCCTAGCTATCATAACATTTTGTGAACAAAGGTACGGCCTAATCCTATCAAACATCAAATCTTCTATTTCAGTTCCATTGGGCAATCTTATGACTGCTCTCACCACAGGGATTTCCAAAAAAATGTAGTAAGGGCTGAAGACCCATGGCTCATAATCAGTTGCTCCTTTCGCCGATTCTTCGAACTTCTTCACAAGTTTTTCCCTTGCATTGTAAATGTCCAAAGCAGTTATCTCAACTTTATATTCCTTTTTTATTTCTTTTACAAGCTCTCTCACAATTTCATCTATAGAAGGCTCAACTGGTAAAGCTTTCAAGAAAAGCTCTTCTTTCCCAAGAGCTCTTTTTATTTCTTCCACTTCTTCCAAAGTGAAGCCTGCTTTTGTTGCAGGAATTTCGTCTAGTGGTCTTTCCCTTGGCGTTTTAAATTTTTCAGCAACTGCAAAAGGTTTCCATGCCCAAATTGTTGTAGAATCTATTGACATGGGCTGAACTCCAGGCCTCCAAAAAGCAGCTCTTTGCAAAAATTTTGCTATTGCATCTGACTGAAGACCATCCACTATTGATTTATACCTTCTCAAAGTTGGTTTTATCATTTGTTTGTATTCTTCATAAGATGCTCTTCTTGCTTCAACCAATTGGAGCAAGCTTCTGAACCTTTCTTCAACAGCCCTTTTGAAAAGTTCGTCTCTCCATTCAAGGTAAAGTTTATTTTTTGTTGCTAAGATGTTTGCTTCTGCTTCAGAAATGTTGTATTTTTTTGCAATTTCTTTCGGGTCTAAATCTTCATCCGTCAATTTCATGAAATCTGCAATTATGGTTGGCCACCTTCCTGCTATCGACCTCAAAGCTATTGGTGTGTTGGGCAAATCTGTGTGGGAATCAACTTGATCAATGAAAATTGATTTCAAAGCTCTTTCCCCTTCCATCCTCATCCTTTCATCTTTCTTCTTCTTACCTTCTTCCATTAGCTTGTAGTAGTCCATGAACTCTTTATATTTTCTGAAATCATGCTTCAAAAGTTCTAAATCTGAAAGGGCTGTAGCTATGCTTGCAAGCCCAGCTTTTATAATTGCTTCCAATTCTTCTTTCTGCTTCAAAGTTATTTGGTAATACTGCTGGAAAGTTGGTGCTACCACAATCATATCATCAACTTTTACCCTTTCAAAACCAAGCTTGGGAAGTTTGAAAATTAAACCCAACAAAATTCCTGAACCTTTTCCAAGGGAAGAATCAAAATCAAGGTGAACATCTATGTCGAGAGGTTGAATGTTTAAGCCAGCACCAGGTTTTTTTGTGTGGATGTCTTCAGGATATTTAACACCCATATTTAACTATTCGTTTTTCCTTGTATTAAGTTTTGAGCAAGTAAAGCCCAAAAGCTATGAGAGCGAAGCCTATGAAAACCCCTGTAACACCCATTTTTTCAGGCTGGTATCTAACTATGTCAGGAAAAAGCATAACAATCAAAATCCCTGAAACGAAGCTCAATATGCCTAAAATTTTACTCCACATCATTTAATCAATTGTAAACCCAAGCCTAAAAAAGTTGGGCCTAGCATGAGCTGAATTAAAAATTCGTTGTATCCTTTACACCTGAAAGAGTTGAAAGTTAAAGCTAAACCTAAGAAAATTAGAATTGCTCCAACTTCCTTTTGCATGATTTAAATTTTGAACAAAAAATTTTAAACTTTTTACCTTTAGCGTGCAATTAAATATTATGCCAGTATTTGCTAGAACTAGGCTTGTTATACATGATGATTGCTTAACACCAGCTGCACCTTTCGTCACTCTAGATTACCAAGGACCCAATCCACAAAACGTTTATCAAAAGATAAAAGAATTGCTGATAAGTGTTTGGAAGCTTGAGCCTGGGGATGTTCAAGAAAGAGAATTCAATTGGGATAGAAGCAGTGGTGTTGAAAAGTTTAGAGTTAGGATAGAAGCCATAAAAGATTTAGACACATTTTCTTACTTTTACCTTGTTATAAGTTTAAGTGGGGAAGCTAAGCATAGCAGGGAATTTGGAAAAGAAGGAAAAGTGAAAATAGAGTTTGAGCCAAGGTTAAGAACTGAATATCCTCAAGACACTATTTGGCAAAGAAGCTTGCTTTACGAATTATTCAGAACACTTTGGCATAAATTAATTTACCAAAGCACAAGGATGAGATATTTGCAAGAGTGTAGAGAACTTTCTCAAAGATTTATGGAAGAAGTAAAATCTTTTCTTAACCTTTTACCAAAAACTTATTAGGTAGCAATGCCGAAATGGGTGATAGAAGAAAGTATTCTTTACCCAAGAGAAAAAATTGAAATAAATTATAAAGGCCCAGATCCATTTCAGCTTTACAAGAAAATGGATAGTTCTTTCCTTCAAGCAACGTTAGAAGTTGGCGGAACAGCAATATGGGAAAGGGATTTCAGGTGGAGTGCTGATAGCGACCCTCACAACTTTTACATAAGGATTATGGTAAACAAAGGGTTTGATAGGTTCACAGAAGCTTACTATGAGATAATTTTTGAAGGGGCTCAACCTTCTGACCCAAAGAAAGAGGGGAATGTGAGAGTAGCGATTGGAGGTAGCATGAGAACTAGCTTTGAATTTTCAACAGGCTTCCAACAAACTCCAATCTACAAAGCTTTGGTATGGCTTTATTTCAAAATCTTTTATTCAAAAGTAAGGAGAAAATATTTCAAGATAGCTGAAGAAGATATTTATAAGCTTGCAAGAGCTGTTAGAAGCTGGATTGGTGCACCAGAGGTGGTTTGATGTTTGGGTTTAGGAAGAAAAAAGTTGAGCCTTTGCCTCCTCCCCCACAAGAACCTAAACAAGAGCCAAAAATTGAAATAAGCAAGTTACCTTTAGAGCAAAAAGTTGAAGTTATTTCTGCTCAAATCGAAGCTTTGAATGAAAGAGTTAAAAACATAGAAAGGATGGTTGAAGAAATTTACAAGATGGCAAAGAGTTAACTCTTTTTTTCCCAATATAAAATTATGATAATTGGGATCTGTGGCAAAACCAATGTCGGAAAATCGAGTTTTTTCAAAGCAGCAACTTTAATAGATGTGGAAATTGCCAACAGAAAATTTGTCACGATTAAACCAAATGTTGGCATAGCTTATGTTATAGTTGATTGTGTTTGCAAAGAGTTTGGCGTGAAGTGCAACCCTAGAAATGGGGCATGCAAAAACGGTAAAAGGTTCATACCAATAAAGCTTATAGATGTTGCTGGCTTAATTCCAGGGGCACATCAAGGCAAAGGTTTGGGGAATAAATTTTTAGATGATTTAAGGCAAGCTTCTGCTTTCATCCACATAGTAGATGCTTCTGGCCTTACAGATGAAGAAGGAAACCCAACAAAAGGCTATGACCCAAGCTTTGATGTTAAATTTGTTCAAGAAGAAATTGACCTTTGGTTTGCAGATGTCATAAAAAGGGCTTTAACAAAAATCGGAAAAGTTAAATCAAAGAGCGAACTAGTTGATGTTTTAGTTCAACAATTAAGTGGTCTTGAAGTTACCAAAAAGCATGTGGAAGCTGCTTTGGATTTGGCTTCTGTGAATGAAATTGAAAAGTTCGCGAAGATAATTAGAAAGATTTCAAAACCGATGTTGATAGCTGCAAACAAAATAGATTTGCCTGAAGCCCAAGAAAATTTTGAAAAATTAAAGAAAAATTTCCCTGATTTGATGATAATACCAACTTCTTCGGATTATGAAATTGCTTTGAAAAAAGCTGCTTCACTCGGCTTAATAGATTACTTACCAGGCGATGATTTCAAAATTTTGGAAGAAAGCAAATTGAGCGAAGGACAAGCAAAAGCTTTGGAAAAAATAAAAGATTTGATTAAAAAATACGGCTCTACTGGAGTGCAAGATTGTTTGAATAAAGCTGTTTTTGATTTGCTTGGCTATATTGTTGTTTATCCTGTTGAAGATGAAAACAAACTTTGCGACAAAGATGGAAATGTTTTGCCAGATGCTTTTTTAATGCCGAAAGGCTCAACTGCTTTAGATTTGGCTTTTAAAATTCACACTGAAATAGGGGAAAAATTCATTTGTGCTATAGATGCTAGAACAAAGAAAAGGCTTGGTAAAGATTATGTTTTGAAGGATAAAGATGTTATAAAGATAATGGTTTAGTTTGATTAATTGCTTAGGCTTTAAATTAACTTAAAATTCAAAATTATTTAGGGGAAAATGCCAAGAGCAATTTTTACTGGAGCAATTTCTTTTGGTTTAGTGCATATACCTGTTAAAATTTATACCGCAACCGAGACAAAAGAAATAGAGTTTCACAATTTATGCCCAAATTGTCATTCACCTTTAGAATACAAGAGATGGTGTCCAAATTGCCAAAAAGAAGTTGCTTGGCAAGACATAAAAAAAGGTTTTAAAATTTCAAAAGATAGATGGGTTGTGCTTGAAAAAGAAGAGATAGAAAAGTTGAAGTTGCCAAGCAGTAAAAACCTTGAAATAAAAGCTTTCGTTGACATTTCACAAATAGACCCAATCTTCTTCCAAAAAACTTATTACGTTGTGCCAGAAGAAGGTGGAGAAAAGCCTTATTCTTTGCTTGTGGAAGCTTTAAGGCTTGCAAATAAAGCTGCTATCGGCAAAATTGTTTTGAAAAATAAAGAATACCTTGTTTGCTTAAGGCCTTTTAGAAAAGGTTTGGTCATGCATTTGCTTTATTTCTTGCGTGAAATAAAAGATATAGAAGAATTGCCAGAGCTTAAGAATTTGGTTGTTGTTAGCGAAGAAGAGCTTGAGTTGGCAAAAGCTTTAATTGAAAAGCTGACTGAAGAAGGTTTCGATGCTTCTAAGTTTAAAGATGAATATACTGAAAAGCTGAAAGAGTTGATAAAAGCTAAGGCTGAAGGTAGAGAAATTGAAGTTAAAGCTGAAGAGCGTGTAGAAGAAGCTAAAAGCTTGATGGAAGCTTTGAAAGCAAGCATTGAGCAAGCAAAGAAGAAAAAGAAAGAAGTTGAAGAAAATGTTTAGAAAGATTTTTGGACAGTGTCATTTATGTTGTTTGATGAAAAAATTAAGCCAATGCTTGCCGAAATTTCTAAACCTTTTAATGATGAAAACTTTATCTTCGAAATAAAGTTTGATGGCACAAGAACAATAGCTTACATAAATAAAGAGAAAAAAGAAGTTAGGTTTTTAAACAGACGCGGAACTTGGTTTGAAAACCGCTACCCGGAGATGAAAGAACTTTGGAAAGATGTAGAAGCGAAGCAAGTTATTCTTGATGGAGAGCTTGTTGTTTTCAAAGAAGGAAAGCCAGATTTTTACCTTTTAGCAGAAAGGGAGCATGTTGGGAGTAAAGCAAGAGCAGAAATTTTATCAAAGATAAATCCTGCAACACTTGTGGTTTTTGATATCCTACATTTAGACGGAAAAGATTTGATTGAGTTGCCTTTGATTGAGAGAAAAAAGATTTTAGAAAATGTTGTGAGAGAGAGCGAAAGAATTTTGATTTCAGCTTACGTGGTTGGTGAAGGCAAAAAATTCTTTGAAGAAGTTAAAGCTAAAGGCTTGGAAGGGATAATAGCAAAAAGAATTGATTCAACTTATGAAATAGGTAAGAGAAGTAGGAATTGGTTGAAGATAAAAGCTTTAAACAGCTTGGACGCAATAATTTGTGGCTATACTTTGGGTGAAGGAGAGCGCGAGAAATATTTTGGAGCTTTGTTGCTCGGAGCAATGCATGAAGGAAAGCTTAGATATATAGGAAGAGTTGGAACAGGATGGGATAAAAGAGGATTGGAAGAGCTCACTCAAAAACTTAAAAAAATCGAGATTGAGAAAAATCCTTTTGATGTTTTTGAAGAAGAACCTTCTATTCTTGAAAAAGTTAGGTGGGTAAAACCAAAGCTCGTTTGTGAAGTTCAATTTTTGGAGCTAACAGAAGATTTGAAGCTGAGAGCTCCAAGCTTCAAGAGGTTGAGGGAAGATAAGGCTGCAGAAGAATGCAGCTTAGAAGTTTGATTGCAATTAAAGAACATGACTTAACAGCTTAAATGCAATATTAGTTCCAAATTAGAACGAAAAATTTAAATATTAGTTCTTATATAGAACTTATATGGAAATCTTAAAACTTCTTAACGAGTGGTGGGAAAGTGGTGGAATATCAAAGGAAAAAGCACGCGAGTACAAGAGAAAGGTCTTCGAGAGTGTGAAAAAGACATTTTTCAATTACAGACAAATTCTCCTTTTGAATGGATTACGAAGAACAGGAAAGACTACTATCATTTATCAATTAGTGGAAGAACTTCTTAAAAGAAATGTTAATCCTAAGAACATCCTTTATTTTTCATTTGACGAGGGGGTTGAAGATCCTATAAAGATACTAGAAGAATATTCCAAGCTAACTAAAGTTGACTGGCGAAAAGAACAATGTTTTGTGTTCTTTGATGAAAATCAAAAACTAAAAGCTTGGAGTGCTAAAATAAAACTTTTGTACGACAACTTTCCAAATCTTAAAATATGCCTTTCTGGATCAGCCAGTCTTATGCTGGAAAAAGCAGCTATAAGAGATCTAGCCGGCAGGTATTTCCTTGAATATATTTCCCCCCTCACATTTCAAGAGTTTGCAGAGCTATACTTTGGAAAACCCATAGACAACTTTGAGCTCTACGAATCAGAGCTAAGAAGAATTTTTGAAGATTACATAAGGAAACCTTTCCCCGAAATAGTCTTGTGGGAGGATAAGACGAAAATTAATCAATACATTAGAGAGCTTGTGATAGAAAAAATAATCAAAACAGACATACCTGAAACATTTGAACATGTGAATATATCTCTTTTGTCAGCACTGAAAGACCTCTTCATGAAAGATGTGGGTACAATTCTTGATGTTACAGCTCTTTCAAAAGAATTTGGTGTACACAAGTTAACGTTGGCTGAACATATAGCCTTTCTCGAATTCGGCAATCTTATTACTGTTGTTAAAAATTTTCGGCCTTCAATTAGGGCAGAGTCACGGAAACTCAAGAAGGTATATCCAGCAAACATTGCGCTCTCGCTATGCTATTATCCAAAACTAACAGAAGGAAAGATCTTCGAGAGTCTTGTAAATTCAGCTCTTCATTTAGATAAATACTGGAAAGCGGGCGAGAAAGAGATCGACTTCTTGAAGTTGGATGATGAGATTTTGCCAATAGAAGTAAAGGAAAAAGAGACTATAAACAAAAAAGATATTGCAGCATTGCTTTATTTCATGAAAAAATTCGAAGTAAGTAAAGGAGTAGTTGTATATAATGGAAAAGAAGAAACTATAGAGATAAACAAAAGAAAAATAATACTTTTGCCTATACACAAACTTCTTTTCAATTTCAGCTTGGAATAGATGAGTTTTTTTAGCTCAAAATTGCAATTTTGAACAAAATTGTGGAGCTTTTTGACAATTTTCAAGAAGCAGTGGTCAAAAGAATTTTATTGTAAAAATTCAATTAATAAATGTGAAGACAAAACACTTAGTTCTTTTACTAATTGTTTTGCTGCTTTTAAGTCCTGTTGTTGCCCAAACTGAAATAGCTATTCCAATTGAAGCAATTAAAACAAAAATTGAAGAAACACCAACACAAGCAACTAAACCAATAGAAATTGATATCAGAAAAGCAGAAGAAATTAAATCTTTGCCTTTTGGCTGCAAAAACTTGTGTGGCGATGGGATATGTCAAGAAATGGTTTGCCTTGCAATTGGTTGCCCTTGTCCAGAAACTAAAGAAATTTGCCCTCAAGATTGTGGAGCTATGGAAAAAACAGCCCAGCCTATAATAACATTGCCAGTAGAAGCTACCATCAAAATCTCTCCTGTTGCTGAAAAGCCTGTGCTGATCGAAGAAAGGCCAGTTGAATTCAAAGGTGTGGAAAGAATTCCTTTGATTTCAATTGAAGTTAAGCCTGTTTTACCTGCATTGCCTCCCCAAGTTTCAAGCTTAGCAAAACCAGAAGTTAGCGTTAAAGTTGAAATAGATGAAAAAGAAAAAATCACAAAAATTGAAGTTGAAGGCATAGTTGCAATAACAAGAGAAACTTTGAAATTTGAAAATTCTTCTTTGAAAGTTGAGACTCAAAAAACTGAAGTTCTTGTGAACATCATGCCAGATTTGGCCAAGCAAGTCATAATTGCTAAAGAAGAACAAGAAATAAAAAGAATTGAGTTGAAAGCAAGAGAAGAAAAAGCTTTTTATGAAGCTGATGGTTTGAAAAGTGCTAAGCTGCTTTGGCTTATTCCTGTAACAATTCCAATAAAAACTGAAGTTAACGCTGAAACTGGGAAAATAGAAAAGATAGAAAAGCCTTGGTGGAGCTTCTTAGCGTTTTAATCGTTAAAGGACTTAAAATTTTTCTCTTATAGTTAAAAATATGGGCAATGAAATTGAAATGAAAAACTTCATATCCTTAGAATATCCAGAAGATTTTTTAGTTGTTGTTTTCGACCCTTCGAGCAAAGAACTTTTGATGTTTCCAGATGCTGTTGATATTTTGTTGGAATCGTTAGGTTATGAGCTTTTTTATTTCATACCATTCGATTCTCAAGAAAGAAAAAAAGAAGCTTACTTAATATACAAAAGCCGTCTTGACTCTTCTTTCTTGAGAATTAAATCCGAGTTTTACTTCGTTCCTTTTGAAACAAGCTTAGATATCCCTTTAGTTAACATAAAAGAATGTTATCTTGTAGGTGATGGTTATGAAGAAAATGTGACAAGAGATATAAAAAATTTTGTAGAGTTGTATCCCAAAAAAATAGACCTCTTTTCACTTCTTGGCTTAGATTTTGAAGAAAAAAGCTATCTTCCCCTTAAACAATTTCAACCTTTGAATAAAAAATTCGGTTTTAACTCATAGTGAAGTTGCTTCTTTGATCGTTTAATATTTAAACTAAACTCGATTATTGAGTTATGGAAAAACAGAGTTCAAAACCTTAGCTTGTTTCCCACTTTTTCTTCTGTTTTTGTTGGAATTTGAGGATTTAACTCTTTCTGAAAGACTTAAAGAATATTAATCTTCAATTTCCGGTCAACTCCCTTTAAATATTTTAAAAAAATAAAAATAAATATGAACTTCAAACTTCTTGCAATAATGGTTGGAATAATTTTTTTGGTGTTTTTGATTGCAATAGTCGGAAGTATTGTTACTGGTAAAAACCTAAGTATTTTAGGTTTATTAGTACCTATAGGATTGTTTACTTTTGTGGTATACAAATTTAAAAAAGAGGGAGTGGTATCAATTCTACTTTTCGTGGGTGGGCTTATGATTATGGGGAGTTTTATATCTGTAGAATCCTTACGTGTTAAATTAATTGGAGTTTTCATTGGTTTAATTCTGGAAGTAGTTGCATTTTTGTTAGCTAAAATATGGGGAGTCATGATTTTCAAATAGAATTTTTGGGATTTTGGTAAGAGTTATATATTTTTTCAATTCAATCACTCTAACAACAAACAATGTAATACAAGTGATTTAAAAAAACAATTGTTGAAGGATTGAATTGTAAGAGATTGTACAACTAACTCAAAATAAATTAAGAAGGAAAAAGAATCCTAATCCAATGCTATTGAGCTTTATGTGAGAAAATTGCCTCTTCAAAACTTTTCACTTTTTTCTTTCCAGGTTTTTCGTCAGGAAATCCCAATCCAATGTTTGCAAGAACTCTATACTTGCTTGGAATTCCCAAAATTTTCCTAACATAATTTTCCCTTTCTTGGCTTTCTGGTGAATAAACAGCATTCCAGCACGTTCCTAAGCCAAGCTCTGTTGCTTTAAGCATTAGCAGCATTATAGCGCAGCTCAAATCTTCTACCCAATGTCTTGGGCTTTTGTCTTCTTCTGCTAGAGCAACTATTACTACAGGAGCATTAGCCAAAAAAGCTGAATAAGGCTGAGTTTTGCTCAAAGCCAAAATTTTCTCTCTATCTTTAACAACAACAAATTTCCAAGGTTGAGAATTATGAGCAGATGGGGCAAAACAAGCAGCTTCTATGCATTTCTTAATCAAATCATCGCTTGGCACTTCTTTCTTGTACTTCCTTATACTTCTTCTTTTCTCTATTGCTTCAGAAAGCTCCATGTTGAAAAGTTATTTTTGTTTGAATAAAAAAATTTATCTAAAGTTTTTGGTGGTAAGGTAAAGAAGACCTTTATCTAAATTTAAGTTTAAAAAATTGTCTTTTTATTAGGGGTAGTATGGAGTATCAAAAATTTGCACAATTTCCATTTCCAACAGAAGAATATGAAGAAGAAATGAAGAAAAATTTATTTAACATTCTCTTGATTTTGCTCAAGTTGTATGAAAATTATCCAAGTGAAAAAGATTTGATTTTCGATCTCAGAAATTTCAGTGATGAGATCGTGAGGATATCTTATTTTGATGAGGAAAGTAGAAAATGGAGAAAAAATGAATTTTGGTATAGAGAAAAGCGTTTTGCAATATTAATTAACTCTTACCTTCTTCTCGCCAAGGTTTATAAGTTTGGTGAAGAAATAACGCTTGATGATTTTAAAAGACGTGTAGCAAATATGGATAAAATTTTTTACACACAATTGCTTGGTGCGCAAAGCAAAATCATTTATGAGAGTGAAGTTAATCAACTCACAAAAGGGCGCAACTGGTTCACGAAAATTTTTGATTTTGAAGACAAATGTGTAAAGCCCTCATGTGTACCAAGAAAGATAATATTGGGTAGGGAAAAAATAAGCCCTTCAGACTACCATGTAAGAGAAGAAGTGCTCAACAAGTTGCTTGAAAAAATTGAGTGATTTTTTTCAAAGCTTTTCCAGAACAAAAACATGTGGAAACAAACCGCCAGACTCTATAACTCTTTCTTCCACAACTTTGAACTTTTTTGTCCTGAAGACAAAAGTCCTGAAAGAATCTGCTCTTAAAGTTAAAGCTACAATCCTTCCAGAATCTTTTAAAACTTTATGAGAAGAAAGCAAGAATTTCTGGTAAAGGTTCTTTAAATTTTTGGTCTTCATCCTTATCCCATAAGGTAAATCGGTGATTATTTTGTCTATAGAATTTTCAGGAAAAGCTTCTTCAAGTCTAGTTGCGTCTAAAACTTTAAAATCTATGAATTTTTCAAGGTTGTTAGCTTTTGCATTTTTCATAGCTCCTTCAACAAATTTTTGGTTTATATCGCTTCCAAAAATTTTTATTTTATCTCTAAACAAATCAGCAAGTTCTAAAAGAATTGTACCCCCTCCACACATCGGATCAAGGACTTTTTCCCCTTCTTTAACTTCAGCTATTCTTATCAAACCATAAGCTATTGTGGATTTTATTGCTGCTGGATGAACGAAAGACAACTTAAACCTTCTAGCCAAAGAATCTTTCGTTAATTGCAAAGAAACAAAAACATCTTTACCGAAAACATCTACCCTCAAGTTAACATCAAAATTCTTTAAATCAACTTTGAGCTTGTATTTCTCTTGAACAACTTTCCCTGCAACTTTTTGCACTTCTACTGAAGTGAAAGAATGCAAACCTATTCTTTGAGTGGAAATCCTAAAACTTTTCTTGTTTTTTAAGAATCTTGCTAAGTTAATTTCATCCAGCTTTGAAGCAATTTCTTCCAGACCAATTTTTTCACTACTCTCTATTTGAAATTGAGAAATAAACTTCATTACGTGATGAATTGACCTGAAAGAAAAAAGTTTTTTCAAAGATTTGGTTTCAATCAAAACTTTCCCCGGCAAGTTCTTGAATTTGCCCAAAAATTTCGCGTTTTTTATTTTTTCTTTTAGCTCTAGCTTTACCATATCTTCAAAGCCTGGATCGCAAGTAAGAATAAACTTCATGTTTATTATTTTAAAGTTTTTTATTCAAATTTTCTTAATGTTTGAGAA
>JAWCEU010000067.1:0-2583 GCA_039092155.1 Candidatus Aenigmatarchaeota archaeon | reverse complement strand
AGGACCTATGGAAATAACTGAAGAAGCTGTGAGAGAAGTAGCACCTTTGCTTGGTCTTTACCTCTTTATATTGATTTTCTGTTTTATTTCCCAACCAATTTTAATAACAGTGATGCTTCATCAAGCAAAAGCAAAAAAAGTCCAAATCAAGAAAAGCTTTAAATTTTCATTTTCACTTTTTCCAAAAACTTTTGTTGTTTATTTGCTTTACATAATTCTAATTTTGGTTTTAGGTTTTATCCCATTCATTTGGCCAATCTTACTTCTTCTCTTCTTCTCTTCTTTCTTTTACGTATATCCTTTGATTGTTCTAAAAAATAAAGACATAATCGAAGCTTTCAAGAAAAGTTTTGAAATTTTCAAGAAGTATCCAATTCAAACTTTTGTTTTGCTCATTTTGATTTCTCTTCTTTCTTTCGTTCTCATCACAATTTCATTTGCCCCTTTAGCTTTGTGGCTTGCAGCAAGTGTTTTCAAAGATTACCAACAAGGCTCTAATCTTTCTTCAATTGCTCTACAAATAGCAGATTTCTTTGTTTCACCAATTATAATTCCTTTCCTTTTAATTCCTTCTTTGGTTTCTGCTTACATTTTTGTTGTAGCTCTAGGAATGATATCAAAATTCTTCTTAAGCTTGAAGAAAATCTAATCTTTTGATTTTACCAGAAAATAGTATAAAATTGCACCTATTATGTTTAAGAAAAGTAGCACTATAACCCAAACAAGTTTATCTTCAAATTTTTTCCTACTTAAGCAATCTATCAACATCCAAAGCCAAAAGATTAAAGCAAAAATGCTTAGTAAGCCAAATATAAACCAAACGCTTATGAGCGGAAACCATAAAGGCATATTTACCCCTTCAGTGCTAAAACAATTTTAATACCTTGGAATTAATAAATTTTGTGAACAATTTTTTCACTTTAGCTGAAAATTTCATCAAGCAAATTGAAGAAATGGAAAGACAAAGAAAGAAAATAAGTGAAATTTTAAGAGAATTGAATGGAAAAATTGAATTGAGCTTTCCAGAAAAATTTTTATTCAAGAGAGTTGAAGAAGACCCTTTGGAAAAGTTAAAAGTTGCTGGAGTAGATGGTGGTTTAGCGAAAGAATCTTTGCATGGTATAGATTTAATTTTCATCAAAGCTATTGGTGTTGTTTTCGAGTTCGAAAAAGGAAAACTCAAAGAAGTTTGTTATCATCCCAAACCTTGGCCTTCCCCTACTTTAAATTTGGTTTTTGATCCTTTTTCTGAACTTGAGTTCGAGATGAATTCGAATATGCAAAGACAAATAAGCGAAGTTGAAATTGCTTGTGAAACTTTGGAAAAATTCAAACCGGATTTGCTTTTGATGGATGGCTCGATAATTCCACACTATGTCTACAAGCCCGAATCTTCTTCTCCACTTTTCCAAATTTATCAACACATGATAGATACTTATAAAAAACTATTTTCGCTCGTTTCTGAAAGAAAAACGATATTGGCTGGTATAATAGAAGATAGTAGAGGTACAAGATTTTGTGAAATATTGGTTAAAGAGCTTGGTGATTTGCCAAAAATGAGGGAAGCAAGGATCTTGTTAGAAAAAACCAAAGACACAAACTTGCTTTCTTATGTTTTAGAAAATAAAGAAAGGACTTTTTCTTTTCCTTATTCTTCAGAGCCAGCCACTCATCCTATCTTAAGGGAGTTTGACGATTTCTCTTCAAAAATTCAAAGTTTTTATTTAAAAGCAGCCCAATTCGATAGGCCTATCCGAATAGATTTTTTCTGCGATTCGAATGTTTCAGAAATGAGTGATAAAATTTCTTCTGTCATTCTTTCAACTTGCAACAACAGCGCTTACTCTTTTCCTTCAGTTTTGATAGAAGCTGATTTAAGGGTAAGATTTAGCACAAAAGAAGCAGAAGATTATTTAACTTATTTAAAAAACAAGCTTGCAAATTTGCCAGCGATGTTCGAATTGAGGAGAAAGAAAAGGCCTTTTTAAGTTTATCTTTCACATTTTAAATTGGGGAAAATGAAAGAATTTGAGCTAGAAGGAGAATTGGTGAAGAAGGAAGAATATTTATCTATTTTAGTCTTAACTCAAAGTCCATTACCTCAATACTGCACTATAAGGAAAGTTGTTTACGAAGTGAAAATTGGCAACGAATTGTTTAGTTTTGAGCTTTTTCATGATTTAGGGGCAGAAGAAAAGGATAGAGTAAAGATAAAGGTAGAAAGAGGATTTTTAATAGACAAATATTCAATTGTGTACAAAAGAAGAGAAGCACCTGCAACACTCATTCCCAACATTTATTCCACTTTAGAAAAAAATAAATAGATGTTAAGATGAAAATAAAATAGGGATCCGAAATTACGTGTGGAATTGGATTTAATCCAGAGTGTGAAGAAGAGAGCAAACCTCCTCCTGAAATCAAGTATACAATGGACTTGCTTCTGAAGTTTTGGGAAAGTGAAGCTACCGACTTCACCATGCCAAGAAATTTGTATGAAGCAGAAATTTACGATTTAATTAAACATGAAGGTTTAGAAGAAGATAAACCGAATTCACCAAAGTACAAGTAGTGATTAAAGCTAAT
>JAWCEU010000066.1:0-2634 GCA_039092155.1 Candidatus Aenigmatarchaeota archaeon | reverse complement strand
TTTTGCAGCAAAACAAACGGCATGAAATGGGAAGAATAAAGTTCAGCAAACTTTTTTGCTTTCAATTCTTCTATCAAATAACCACAAGCTATTCTACCAACGTTTCCTATTCCAGGCAAGCCTTCGACGAAGATGGGATTTTTAAGCTTTGGCTTTTCCAGCTCAATGATTTTGGTTACCATACACTCACATATTATCTTTCACACTTAATATATCTTTTTGTTTGAGGTTTAAATCTTTCATTTTCCTCCTCAAATAACCATATTTGTCTTCAGGAGAAAATTTTGGTGGATAAGGCAAAACAGTTTTTTCCCCACATTTTGGACAAAATTCTTTGAAAGTGTAAAGCTTACAATTTTTGCATTTCCTCATCTTCATATTTATTTTTTTAAAAAGCTAAATGAAAAAAATGAATTTGTTCCTTTTATTCTTGGGGATGATAGATTTGTGTGTAGCTTTGCTACTCCTCTTTGGTCCAAATTTTCCTTTGATAGGCAGTATAACCATCTATTTTGCTTACATGATTTTGGTCAAGGGTATAATTTCAATCTTCACAAGCTTTCCTTTAGGGTATTTTGATTGGATGGGAATTCTTGATTTAATAGCGGGAATTTGCTTGATTTTGATAGCTTATGGCACGAATTACCAAACCTTTAGCATTTTTTCAACAATATATGCTTTCAAAGCAGCTTATGTTTTGATAAGAACAATTTTCAACATTTAACTTTCCAAAATTTTAAAACTACCTTCCCCTTCCAATTTTTTCATATTTTCACACAAAACTTCCAATTCTTTCACAAGATTTTTCTCCAGATTTTTTGGGTCTTTCCCTTTTATTTCCACCATATACCTAGGTGCTGAAATGTACTTAACAGAAGCTCCTGTTTTATTTGCAAATTCTTTCAAAACCTTTTTTATCTTTTCAATCCCATCTTTTGCATAACTTTTTAACTCCAGCTCAGCTTTTATAACAAACTCCTTCTCTTTAAAAGCTGAGCTAGCAACTTCTTTCATCGCTTTAATCCATTCTTCTTTTATCCCAAACTTCAAAAGTTCTTCTTCCGAAGATTTCACTATTTCGAAAGGTGTTAACAAGCTACCGAATTTTTCTTGTAAGAGAAAGCCAACTTCTTCATAAGCTTGGTCCAAAGTTTTACCCAATTTGTTTGCAGCTATTTCAAGCAATTTTTCCCCCCTCTGTTCTTTCCTGAAAGAATTCATCTTTTCTTTCTCATCTTCTTCGCTTACCCTCTTTAAGCTTAAATTGACGAAATTTTTTTGGTAATCGATTTTTATCACTTTCGCAACGTATTGTTTATTAACTTTCACGAAATCCCTTATGTCATAAATCCATTTTCCCGCAACTTCAGAAACATGAATCATACCTTCAACTTCAGGATATTCAACAAGCTTACACCAAGCAGCAAAAGGGGTGATTTTTTCAACGTTAACAATTACAAGCTCTCCCCATTGTGGTAAACCTCTTTTCTTCACCATAATAAACTAAAGGTTTATAAATAATTTAAGTTTTGTCTGAGCTTGTAATTTTTTTCAAAAAGTTCTTCAGCATGCACATAAGCTTCAATTTTTTCTTCACTTTCATCAAAAAGAGTGAAAATACCAAGGCTATAAAGGGTGAAATCTATTCTTCTTTTCAGTTCTTCAACACATTCAAAATAATTTACTCTGCGAGCATCAAGTTCTGAAATAAAATTCATTACGACTTTTTCAATTGTTTTCTTATCATCTTCTGTAAGACCCACAACTTATTTTAAAACATTCAAATTTTTAAAGGATGAAGTAAATCGCTAAGAGAACTATTCCGGTTAAAATACTGTAAACATAAAATGTTGGGACTTCGAACCAAAGAATTTTGAACCATTTCTTGAACCAAAAGACCGTTTTTGGGCAGAATTTCATTTTTGCTACAATAAAGAAAAATCTATCTTCTAGAGTGCCACCAATACAATAAGCTGAAAAACATAAGAACAAAAGCTTGAAAGTTTGGTAAGCTTGTTTTGTTAGCAAGAAAAATATAAAGGCTGGCATTACAGCAACCAAAGGGAAAAATAGATACCATAAGGCTTTGTGATATTGTGAAGAAGCTTGAGATTGCTTTTCCCAAATTTTTCTATTCCTTTTTTTACTACCAAAATCTTTGTAATTTGCAACTTCAACGAAAGAAAAAGCCATGAAAGTTAAAACCAAGTAAATAAAAATCAACAATTCAAACATAATTTAAATTTTAAGCACAAAGCTTAAAAAAAGTTTGTTTTAACTTCTGTGAAAATTTCTGAGAAAGATTAATATTAATGTAGACCAACTAACTTTTATGAAACCTAAAATAGGATTTATGGGGCAGTTGACAACCCAAAATATCTTGGATGATTTGAATTTTGCAGTTGAAAATGGGTTTGATTATTTTGAAATAGCACTTGATTGGGAACAAAATTTCAACTTAAAATCAAAAACATTTCCAAGGAAAACAATATTTCTTTAATTGTCCATACACCTTGGTATTTACCAATTAAAAACTTCATCAATTATAAGCTTGAGTTAATGGTTAGAAATAGAGAAGGAAAAATAATTAAAAAAGTTGTTAAAAAGGCCGATAAATGAACAGATTATTTGTTT
>JAWCEU010000065.1:0-2895 GCA_039092155.1 Candidatus Aenigmatarchaeota archaeon | reverse complement strand
GGCAATTTAAGAGAAAGGTTTGAAAGAGTTTACCGTAAACTTGGGGACAAAGTCTTTAATCCGAGCTACAGAAATGAAATAATCAACACATTTTACGGATTAAATTAAGTTCAACATGAAAATTTTTACTTTGGGTCATAGCACAAGAAGCTTAGAAGAATTTCTCGAAATTCTAAAGAGTTTCAAGATTGAGCTTGTGATTGATGTGCGCAGATTTCCTTCTAGCAAAAAATTCCCCCATTTCAACAAAGAAAATTTGGAAAAAGAATTGAGAAAAGAAAAAATTGAATACCTTCATTTTCCTGAGCTTGGTGGCTAGAGGAAAGAAGGATATGAAGCTTTCAGCAAAAGCGAAGAATTTTCTGAAGCGATGAAAAAATTCGTGGAAATTGCAAAAGAGAAAAGAGTAGCCGTACTTTGTTCTGAATTGTTTTGGTGGCGTTGCCATAGAAGATACATAGCAAATGCTTTAGCAGAAAAAGGTTTTGAAGTGATCCACATTTTTGACAAAGAAAAAACTCAAGAGCACAAGCTTAAAGAGAAAGAAATTGAAGAGAAGATGAAGCTTAGGTTGTGGTGTGATAAGAAAGCGAAAAAACTAAAAGAAAATATATCTCAAGAGTGAAAATATTAACATGCTAACTTTGCTCTTCATCTTGCTTTCAACTTTTTTCGTAAGCTTGATGGCTTTCGTCGGAATCTTAACTCTTTCTGTTAAAAAACAAACTATGAAAAAAATTCTTTTGGCTCTTGTTGCTTTTTCAGCAGGAGCTTCGATGGGAAGCTCTTTCTTCCACTTAATTCTTGAATCTTCTGAATTTTTGTCTTATGGAGAAATTTCATTTTTCACTTTGTTCGGTTTTGTAATTTTATTCTTTGTTGAAAAAATAATTCACTGGCGCCATTGTCATGAAGCAAGATGTAAAATACACACTTTCGGCTATGTTAATCTCATCGGTGACGGAGTTCACAACTTCTTAGACGGCTTGATAATTGCTGCAAGCTTTATCTCAAGCTTTAAGTTAGGTTTAATCACAACTTTAGCAGTAATTTTGCACGAAATACCGCAAGAAATTGGTGACTTCGGAGTTTTGGTTTACGCAGGTTTTAACAGAAAGAAGGCTTTGTTTTTCAATTTCCTTTCTGCTTTGATTGCAATTCTCGGTGGCTTCATAGGATATTTCATTCCTTCCGAATATTTTTTGAAAATTTTGCTTCCTTTTGCTGCAGGTAACTTCATTTATATAGCTGCTAGCGATTTGATACCCGAAATAAGAAAAGAAGTAAATATGAAGAAATCGTTAACGGAATTTGGAGTTTTCTTGCTCGGAATCTCGCTCATGTATCTCTTAGCTTTTGTGTTTTAAATTTCACATTAGCCACAACTTTTCCATTCTTATACATATTAAGAGGTATAATTGCTTCTGAAGCAAACGTAAGTCTTTTACCAGGCCAAAATAAACTAAGAGAAATAACCATAGCTGGAAAAGAAAAATCGAAAAGAAATTTTATTCGACAACTATTATTCAAATTAAAAATCATTCCAGATAAAGATAAAGAAATACCTGGACAAGAATGTGTCTTAATCACAGGCTTGTCCAACTTTAAACTTATTGAAAAATGGAATTTGTGTGTCTTGCAACCCGAAAAACAAAATGATTTCAAAAAAGGTATTTCAAATTTTAAAGTTGTGCAATCAAGAAAAGGTGAATTGAGATTAAAAGTTTTGCAACTTCTCTCTGAAAAGCCTAGAACAAGACAAGAATTGGGCAAATTATTGAATAGATCTCCAGACACAGTAAAAACAGAAGCCCTTTATATTTTAGAAAAACAAGGCTTGATAGAAAGGGGGGAAATTACTAGCAAAGCAAGACTATGGAAAATCACGGAAAAAGGATTGAATTTGCTTAAAGATGAAAATGCCCTTGAAAAGTTAAGATCAAAATCGCCTACTCTTCCCTAGCTTTTTTCTCAACTTCTTCTTCAATCCCAAGCTTTTCAACAAGCTCTTTTTGTCTGTTTCTTATGGTCACTTCTGTGACACCCACAATGTCAGCAACTTCTCTTTGCGTCCTCTTTTCCCCAACAAAAACAGAAGCAATGTAAATTGCAGCTGCTGCCACGCCTGTAGGCCCTTTACCGGAAGTTATTTCTGATTTCTTAGCTTTCTTCAAAATCTCTATTGCTTTTGCCTGCACCCTATCGCTTAACCCAAGCATAGAGCAAAATCTTGGGACAAAAGTTATAGGATCGGCAGGCAGAATCCTTAAGTCAAGCTCTCTTGCTATGTAGCGGTAAGTTCTTCCAATTTCCCTTTTCTCAACCCCAGAAGCTTCAGAAATTTCATCTAAAGTGCGAGGAGAGCCAAATTCTCTTGAAACTGCATAAGCCAAAGCTGCTATTACAGATTCAATACTTCTCCCCCTAACCAAACCTTTATTGACAGCTTCTTCGTAATACCTTGCTATTCTCTCATGAATGCTTTTTGATAAGTTTAAGAAAGAAACAATTCTTTGTAATTCACTCAAAGCAAAGCTTAAGTTCCTATCCTTTGATTTTATCAGCCTTTTATGCCATTTTGTGAGCCTGTAATATTGAGCTCTTTTCTTGGCAGGAACTTTATAAAGCTCACCAATTCCTTTCCCAATCTCGGTTGTCATTCCTTTGTCATGCTTAGTAAAAGTTAAAGGAGCCCCTCCTCTTGCCCTCCTACTCATTTGTTCAGAATCAAAGGCACGCCATTCTTGTCCTGTGTCTATAAGCTCTTCTTTAATCACAAGCCCACAATCTTTACAAATCATTTCTCCTCTATTAGGGTCTTCTATAAGGTTAAAGCTACCACATTCAGGACATCTTTGCCCTTCTCTTATTTTTTTCTTGGACATTTTATCACTT
>JAWCEU010000064.1:0-2934 GCA_039092155.1 Candidatus Aenigmatarchaeota archaeon | reverse complement strand
CAATTGGTATGATGCCTTTGTTGGTTACGACTTTAGCATTAAAGGGAAGGCATTCTTCCAGCACAAGCCAAGTTATTGGAAAAGTTATTTCTGGCTTGCCACCTTCAATTTTCACTCTTTCTTCTTCTTTTCTTGCTAAAACTCTAGTGAAATAAATTTTTCTAGCAAGCAAAGCTACTAGCAAGCTTCTCAGCTCGAAAGAAGGCATTCTAGATAAATCAATTACAGTAACCTTGCCTGCTTGAACCAAATCTTCTAACTTAATTCCTTCTTTTGCTATAAGTCCCCATTGTCCAATAACTTTAAGCAAGCTTATCAAAGCATTCTTAACTTCAAGCCTAGTTTCACTATCTTTCCTCACTTCTTCTATAAGCTCTTCAAAACCGAAAGCTTGATTGGAAGATAAAAGCTTGTTGAAATTTTTTTCCAAAGCTATAGCAATTTCTTCAGTTCTTCTCAAGCCAAACGCTAAAATTAAATCTTCAGCTGAAAATTCCTTCAAAGAAATTAAAATTGTCCCATCGACGGGAATTCCCGCTCTCTCGTAATCTTCTTTCTGTTTGGCTGGAACAAAAACTTTAACGAATTTCTCAAAACCTTTTGGCTCAAGGTTCCATTCTTTTAGCAAGCTTGCTTGCTGCTCATTCGGAAACTTCATGCTCCAGTATATTCCCATAGGGTCAACAACAACGAAAGCAAGTTTTTTTCTGAATTCTTCTTCAAGCTGGCAAAATTCTTCGAGAATAACAGCTACACTGTAAGATTTTCCACTGCCACGTTTTCCACAACACAAAATAACATGAGGCTTGAGCAAGTCAATCAAAACTTTTGTTGTGAGATGGGTCTCTTCTCCTGTTCCTACGATATGCTTTCCTATGTAGCCCGTAGCTTTCAAACCAAATTTCAGGTAATCTTCTTTTGTTCTGCCAACAATTGTTTCAGTAGTTATTGGAAAAATTTCTTCAACCATATTTAAAAATTGTGATTCCCAATCAAATAATTGTTTGGGAAGGTCTGCTAGCTTGGTTCAGGCATCCGGCTTGGGGTGCCGGCAACCCGGGTTCAAATCCCGGCCTTCCCATAAAATAAAAGTAAAATAGAGTTTACATAAGATTTAAATATAGGTAAATTATGATTTACCAATATGAGAATGGAAGATTTGGAAAGATTGAATGAATGGTGGTTCACTGGAAAAATAAGAAAAGAATTGGCTCTATCTTTTAAAAGATATGCTTTCAAAAGAATTTTGGAAAGCTTGAACGAGAGGCAAATTTTAATAATTACTGGCTTGAGAAGGGTTGGGAAAACAACTCTCCTTTATCAAACAATAGAAAAATTGTTGGAAAGGGAAGACCCGACTTCAATTCTTTATTTTTCTTTTGAAGAATTTTACACAGATCCAAGAGAAGTGTTAGAATTTTATGAGAAACAAGTGCTCAAAAAACCTTTTGAAGAAGTGAAAAGAGCTTTCATATTTTTCGATGAAATCCAATATTCAAAGGGATGGCCCTCTGTGATTAAGAAATTTTATGACCTTTATCCAAACTTGAAATTTTTCATTTCCGGCTCATCTTCTTTGCTAGTTTCAAAAGAAGCTATGGATAAATTGGCTGGAAGATTTTTCTTCTTGGAAGTTAAACCTTTAACATTTCTTGAATTTTTGGAAATGAAAGGAATAAAGCTGAAAGAATTTGCTTCTAGTAGGATAGAAGCTTATTTTTTCGATTATTTGAGAAAAGCAGGTTTCCCTGAAATCTTTGACTGGGAAAATGAGTTGAAAATAGCTGATTACATAAAAAATTCAGTCATAGATAGAGTAGCACTTAAAGATTTACCAATTGTATTTAAAACAAGGGATGTTATTTTGGTTGAAAAAATAATAAAACTAATCCTTTCAAATCCAGGAAGCGTTGTGAACATTAATTCTTTGTCAAAGAGCTTGGGTGAAAGCAAAATAACTATTTCAAATTACTTGAAATTTTTAGAAGTTTCTTTGCTGATAAGATCTTTGAGCAATTTCAGACCAGCTTTCTTGTCTTCTTCAAGGAAACTGAAAAAATATTATCCTGCTACTCCTTCCCTAATTTTTTCTCACTCAAAAGAAATTTTTGAAAAAAATTTAGGAGCTGTTTTAGAAACTTATATCGTGAATGCTTTGAATGCAAAATATTACTTCAGAGAAGGTAAGAAAGAAATTAATGTAATTTTAAATGGTAAAAAAGTTTTGCCTTTAGAAGTTAAAGAAAAAGTGAGTGAAGAAGATTTAGAAAAATTTTCAAGGTTGGTAAATTACATTGAAGCGGAAAAAGGAATAATGGTATCTTTGAATCAAAACATGAAGAAAGGGAATGTAGAAGTAATTCCAGCTTATTCGGTTGAAGAAATTTTTAAAATTTATTAAAACAATTATTTGACAAAGGGGTCGTAGTATAGCTTGGTAGTACTCCGGTCTTGGGAGCCGGCAGCCTGGGTTCAAATCCCAGCGACCCCACTCAAAGAAATTAAACTTAAGAAAAGTAAAATAATATATGCTTGAAATAGAAAGAGTGAAAACTGGAATACCTGGATTCGATGAATTGGTTTATGGAGGAATACCAAAGAGGAACATAGTTTTGCTTTCTGGTGGACCAGGAACTGGTAAAAGCATCTTTGCTCAACAATTTTTATTCAATGGTTTGCTTCAGAAAGAAAGCGGAATTCTCGTAACTTTAGAAGAGCACCCTGTTCAGCTGAGAAGAAATATGTTAACTTTTGGTTGGGATGTGAAGAGTTATGAAGAAAACAACATGTTTGCGATAGTTGATGCTTTTACTGGAGGCATAGGTGAAACTGCAAAAAAGGAAAAATATGTTGTGAGGAGTGTGGATGATGTTTCAGAGTTTTTAGATACAATAAGGAAAGCTGTTAAAGAAGTAGAGGCGCAAAGAGTTGTGA
>JAWCEU010000063.1:0-2989 GCA_039092155.1 Candidatus Aenigmatarchaeota archaeon | reverse complement strand
AGCAAAAATTTATTCAATTTCTTCGCCTTTTGTTTCTGCCAAAATTTATGAAGATGAAGGCTTAAAAGATGTGAAGACAAGAGTTAAAGAAATTGAATTTTTAAAACCTTTCGTTGAAAATGGGAAATTCAACGCTTTGATAGTTGTTGGTTCTCCCGATCCACACGGAAAATACGGTGCTCAAGCTTCTGATGGAAGTGCCGCTATCGATTTAGCTCTATTCCTCGGCACTTTTCTCAACTCTTCTGAAATGAATTACAAGCTTGACACTCAAGTGAGAGAAGAAGATTTGAAGAAAAATTTGATTCTGATAGGAGGACCAAAAGCAAACATGTTGATAGAAAAGATAAACGAGAAACTTCCCATATACTTTGATACTAAGCATGAATTCAACATAATTTCAACGATTTCAAAAACAGTTTACACTGAAGATGATGTGGGCATAATAGTTAAAATGAAAAGCCCTTTTGCAAAAGATAAAGAAATTTTGGTCATTTCTGGGAAAAGGTTTAAAGGAACTAGAGCAGGAATAATAGGTATTGTTAAGTATTTGAAGAAAATTGCAGAAGGCAATAAGTTCAATGGTTGTGTGGCAAGAGTTGTTAAGGGGATTGATAGAGATTCTGACGGAATAATTGACGATATAGAAATTTTGGAGTAATTTATTTTCGAAGACAAATTATAAATATGGTTGATTTAACGGTTTTGGGAGATGTGAATGTAGATTTGCTCTCTTGTCCAATTTCATTTTTCCCTGCTAAGGATTCGCAAGTCCTTTTATCTTCTTTCACTTTAACAATTGGAGGTGGTGCAGCAAATTTTGCTATACAAGCTTCAACATTGGGTTTGAAAGTTAGGCTTATAGGTTTGGTTGGAAGAGATTTGTTTGGAGATTTCATTTTAAAAAAATTGAAAGAAGAGAAAGTTGATTGTAAAGTTGGCAGAAGCGAAGAAGAAAAAACTGGTTTAAGCGTTGGTATCCAATTCGAAGATGGTTCAAAATCCCTTTTAACTTTCAGAGGTACTAATTCAATTTTTTCCCTCAAACATTTCAAACTTGAAGAAATAAAAGGGAAAGTTTTTCATTTGGCTGGCTACAATTTGATGAAAGAACTAAGACCTTATACCAAAAAGATTTTTAAGTATGTGAAAAAGAAAAAGATGTTGATAACTTTTGATCCGGACTTAAAAAGTGGGATAAACTTTGACGTTTTTGAATTCAAAAAACTTCTAAAGTATGTTGATATCTTGTTTTTGAATGAGAAAGAAGGAGAGTTTTTAACTAAAAGGAAAGATAAGAAAGAAATAGCCAAAGATTTGCTCGCGAATGGTTGCAAAATTGTTGTGGTTAAGTGTGGAGCTTATGGTTGTGTTGTTTCAAGCTTTAAGGAAATTTATGAAATCAAGGGGATAAAAGTGATTCCAAAAAATCCAACTGGAGTCGGCGACATCTTTAATGCTTCTTTTGTCTTTGAGTTCTTAAAAACAAAAGATTTGAAAAAAGCCGGAATTTTTGCAAACGCTGCAGGAGCTTTAGCGATAAGCAGGGAAGTTGAAGAAAGATTTGTTAAAGAAAAGGAGATAAGGGAATTTATTTTATGATCCTTTTTCCTTGCTCCCAAGATTCCCATTCAAGCTTGCATTCCCTACACTTCAAAACATTAAAACCTTTTTCGTAACTTGCAAATCCTGTGCAAGTGTCACTTTTGGCATGAGTGAATTGGTCAAGCTTATCAGCATGCTCGTAACAAACAGCTCTCCCACAAACTATGCAAACGCCGCGAGCATCTTTTTCACAAAACCAACATTTCATACCATCACCTCACTAATTCTTTATAAACGTTCATCAATTGCTCTGCAGCTTTATCCCAAGTAAAAGTTTTTTCAGTAGCATATCTTCCATTCTTTCCCATCCATCTTGCATGCTCAGGATTCCTCAAAATCTCTTTTATGCCCCATGCTATCGAATTTGGAGCTTGGTAAACTCTTAATCCAGTCACATCATGCCAAATGAGCTCACCAGCTCCAGTGCCGTGGGTAGCTATAACTGGCTTATAACAAGCCCAAGCTTCTAAAACAACTATTCCAAAAGGCTCATTCCTGCTTGGCACAACCACGCATTCAGAAGCTTTCATTATCTTTGTTTTCCATTCATCAGGCACATAACCTGTGAAACGAACTGCATGTTGAACGCCAAGATCTCTTGCCCTGTTTTCCAACTGAGATTTCATGTAACCATCACCAACAAAAACAAATTTTGCATTTGGAAAATCTTTCAAAACATCTGGAACAGCTTCTAAAAGCAAGTCAGGACCTTTTTGTACAGTCATCCTACCTACAAAAGTTATCATTGGATCGTAAACTCCAAAACCAAAATAACGCTTCACATCTTGCCAAGCATCTACAAATCCATCGAAATTTTTCGCCCAAATCCCGTTTGGAATAACTCTTATTTTATCTTCCGGCACTCTGTAAATGTTTTTCACTTCTTCTTTCATTACATGAGAACAAACTATAACTCTTTCGGCTATGTAAGTTCCGTACCATTCCAAGTTTGTGATATCTCTTGCCCTTCCGTCATGGAAATGATTCCCATCTCTTCCGAATTGTGTTGAATGAAGAGTGAAAACAACTCTTTTATTCCTTGCTTTTTTTATTTCATCCAAAGCATTAACCACATGCCAGTCATGACCGTGAATTATGTCAAAAGATCCAGAAACATTTTCTGTTTGGAAAAAGTGGTAAGCCATTGATTTACACATGTTGTTTGTCATTTCATAAAAGAAATCTGGAGAAAAGTTGAAAGGGCAACGATGATAATGTACGCCATCTATAACTTCGTAAACTTTTTGTCCTTGATTTATTCTCGTGAAAACATGGACTTCATTTCCCATTCTTTCAAGAGCAGCGGCAAGCTCTGTTACAGCAACAGCCATGCCTCCAACTGGAATTGAATGTAAAGATTCCCAACAAAAGAAACCTATCCTCA
>JAWCEU010000062.1:0-2995 GCA_039092155.1 Candidatus Aenigmatarchaeota archaeon | reverse complement strand
ATTTCCAAGCTTATGGTAAACCCTTTCAAACTTTTCTCTTAAATTGCCATAAGCATCTTTAACATAACCAGTTAATTTTTTTGTTAACCAAGAAGCATAACCTTCTTCCACATCTCTTGGAAGATTGAATCTTTCCAAGAATTTATGCGTTAATTCGTGATAAATGAATGGAATTCTTTCGCTTTTTTCTTTTATTTTGTCTATGTTTAAGTAAATCCTATTCCTCAATTTATCAAATGCTCCGCCTATTTCAACAACAACTTTATATACAATTCCTCTCAAAGGATCGATTATGTAGCGGAAAATTTTAGGAAAGTTTGTTAGTTTTATTTCTGGCATGCTTGCTGAGTACTTGAAAATTTTTGAAAGATTTTCGTGAGCTTTGCTCAACTCTTCTTTCAAGTTAAAGTAATTTGTGTCATAAAGTCTTGACAACAAACTTTCAAACATAAGTAGATTTAGAGTTTTTAATAGATTTAAGCTTTATTAAATCATTATGGAACTTTCCACTTGCCCTGCTTGTAAAAAGCAAAGCTTAATTTTTTCAAGCACAACAACCGAAATCCCTTACTTTGGAAAGATTTTGATTTTAAGTTTAAAATGCGAAAATTGTGGTTTCAAGCATAACGATGTTTTCAACTTGGAAATAAAAGAGCCTTTGAGCTATAAAATTGAGATTGAAGAAGAGGAAGATTTAACTGCAAAAGTTGTAAGAGCTTCTTCAAGCACGCTATTAATTCCTGAACTTGGTGTTAAAATCGAGCCAGGAGCTCAAGCGGAAGGTTTCATAACTAATGTTGAAGGTGTTTTGGAAAGAATTGAAAGGGTTTTGAAATCGCAATTAGAAGTTCAAAAAGGGAAGAAGTTGGAAAAAGTAAAAGAACTTTTGGAGAAAATTGGGAAGATGAGGGAAGGAAAAGAAAAATTCAGTTTAATCTTGAAAGACCCTTTTGGAAATTCTGCCATAGTTTCACCAAAAGCTAAGAAGAGGAAGCTGAGTGAAAGGGAGTTGAAGAAACTTAAAACTGGGATGGTAATTCTTGAGTTGAAAAAATAGCTTTATCTTCTTTTTCACGAATTTAAATTATGTTTAATTTAATTCAAGGAGAAAAACTAGTTAAGCTTGCGAGAAAAGCTGTTGAAGAGGGAAAAGTTGAAAATGAATTTGATGAAGATTTTAAAGTTAAGAAAGGAGTTTTCGTCACAATAGAAACTTATCCTGAAAAAGAGTTGAGAGGATGCATAGGCTTTCCTTATCCAATTTATCCTTTAGGAGAAGCGGTACAGAAAGCAGCTATAGCAGCAGCTTATGAAGATTCAAGGTTCGAGCCTTTGGAAAAAGATGAGTTGAAAAAAGTTGTTTTTGAAGTTTCAATTTTAACTAAACCAAAGCTCATTGAAGTTAAAAACTCAAAAGAATATTTTGAAAAAATAGAAGAAGGAAAAGATGGTTTGATTTTGAAGAACGGGCCTTTTGTCGGTCTTTTCTTGCCACAAGTTTGGAATTACTTCAAAACAAAACAAGAATTTTTGGAAAACCTTTGCTTCAAAGCAGGTTTAACTCCAGATTACATTCACGACAAGAAAACAAAAATTTTTAAGTTCAGAGCGCAAATTTTTGCCGAAGAAAAACCAAACGGAAAAATTGTTGAAATAAAAATGGTGTGAAAATTGAAAGTTGCAAGAAAATTCAATTTTAGCCCTTTTCTTCTTCCACTCCCTTTTCTTTCAACACTTTAGCCAAATCGTGGATAAGCCTTCTTACATGCTCTCTCATCTCGTAAACATCTTTGTCGGGAATTTCGTTTATCTTTTTTTCATCAGCAAGTTTTTTCATGCTGACAATTTTGTTCCAAACTTCTATGTAATAAGGGTCTAAAAGTTTTGAATCGATGAATTCTCTTTTGAAAGCTATTGCCACTTCTTCTTCTTTTTCAGGCATTTTTTTCAAACTTTTCAAAGCAGTTATTGCAGCTTTGTGCATGACTTCGTAAGTTCTTTCCAAAATTTTCTCCCTTTTCTTTATCTCTAAAGCGTTAAGCAAGCCGAACATTTTATTGACGAATTTCTCAGCTTTTTCAATCCATTCGTCAACAAACTTTCCTTCCACTTCCATGAGCTCTTTGTGCTCTATTTTTTTCCTTATTTCAATTATTTCCTTCAACCACTCAGCATACTCTGGCTCCAAAATTCCGGGCTCGACCAAAAATTTCTTAACATCATCGTAAGCTTTGCTTGGCACAGGAGGTGCTAGACCCATGAACATCAAAACAGCTTGAGCTGTGTTCAACATAGCATAATAACAGTCTTCTGCAAGCATTAGCAATTTAACAGTTTTTGCTCTCATCAGCTTCTTTGGTGCACCTTCCATGTAGCTTTCTATGGCTTCCCTTGTTGCTGGTATGCGACCCATTTCAAGAAGCCTTTTTATCGGCGCAAAAAAACCAGTATCATAAACAGCTATACCTTCTTTGATGAAATTGTAGATTATTGGGTGGCACACTCTTGCATAATCCCAGAATTCTGTTAAAGTGTAAGTTGGTTGAACTGAAATCAAAGGAGAAATACTTTCAGCTATTTTTTCAAGCTCTTCATCTATTTTATCCCTTTCTTCTTCAGTTATTTGGAAAGAAGTATCATCGATAACAACAAAAACATCAATGTCGCTTTTTGGTTTAAATTCTTCTCTTGCAACACTCCCCATCATCACAATACATTTCACATAATTTCCATATTTCTTCAAAACTTCTTCTGTGAACTTCTTAACATCTTCCATCCTTTTTTCTTTTGTATCTTCACTCATTTTCTTCCTCCTTCAACAATTCTTCACCCTTTATTTCTTCTGGGAGTAAAGACTTAAATCTATCTATTATTTCTTTTGCCAAGCTTAGAGCTTTTTCCAAGTGTTGAGAAGTTACTTCTTTAATTATTCCATGGTCAATATCTTTCCAGAGTTTGTTCAACTCTTCAAATTTCTCCTTGTATTCCCTTTCAA
>JAWCEU010000061.1:0-2997 GCA_039092155.1 Candidatus Aenigmatarchaeota archaeon | reverse complement strand
ATTTTGCTTTAGCTACAATTTCGCCTTTTGGAATTATTTTTTTTATAATCTTTCTCGCATCTTTCGCATCTTTTGCTTCAAAAACTTTTATCCCTTGAACTTCCAAATTCTTTTTTGCTTCATCTTTTAGTTTCTCCAAATTCTTTATTGAATATTCTTTCATTTCTCTCAGCTTTTTCTTCATCTCTTTTTCATTCATGGTTTTAATTGCTGAACTGAAATTTTTCATGTAATTCGAAAAACTTTCTCTAAAGCCTTTTTTTGCTTGATCTATTCTTTCGGATATCAAAATCTTGTTCAAATTCATAAAAATTATGAGGAAGAAACCATATTTAAATTTAAGTTTCAAAAATTGAAACCTTTTTAAATTGATTTCTAAGAATTAATTATGGAAGTTTTAAAAAGGAGAAACATAATACTTGTTATATTGCTTTCAGGCTTTATTTTTGCAGTTTCTCTCAGCACACTTTATGCCCAAACTCATATAATAGAAGGAACAGCATGTAGTTGTACTTTACCAATACCCGTTTTAATTCCAACTTTTGCTTCTCTTGGTCTTTTAATAGGCTCAGTTTTATATTACTTCATGTCTCCAAAAATTGAAGAAAGTAAGGAAAAACAAGTTCAAGCTCTTTTTTCTTTGGTCGAAATTCTCAACCCAGAAGAAAGGGAAATATTGAAAAAATTGATTGAAAACAAGGGAGAAATTCTGCAGAGCAAGCTTTCTCAATCTTTCGGCAAAGTGAAAACATTTAGGATTCTGGAAAATTTGAGAAAGAGGGGAGTTATAGAGAAAGAGCCTTACGGTAAAACTAATGTTATAAAATTGAATGAAAAAATTAGGAGCATCTTATAATCTTCTATCGAGCTCATTGTGGCAAATGACTATAACATGAGAAGCCAAATAAACAATTTTTCCAACAGAAACTTTTTCTGCCCCTATCCTTTCAAGCAATTTTTCAGTTTTCTTTGGAAATCCTTTGTGATCGCCTAAAACAAAGCAAAAATTTTCTTTGAAAGAAAACTCCCTTATGTCTTTTCCTTCAGGATGAAGGTATATGATTTGATTTGTTCTTGCTTTTTCTCTAACCAACTCTTCAAAACTTTTCTTCGCAACGATTATGCCATCAGAAACTTTTCTCTCTTCACCTTTTTTCAAACCAACTCCAATTTCCAAAGCTTTCTTTATCCATGCCCCAATGTTTCTTTCATCTGGAGAAATGTTTTTCAATTCATTTCCAAAGAAACTTATGAGTTTTGGAGGATCTTTCGGGCCTTCTAAAACAGCATGGAAGCAAACATCTTTTCTTATAGCTCCAGAAACGAAAAAAGCATTTGAAATACAACGACAAACCAAATCCATTCTTCCAGAGCCATACAAATCGTTGAGATTGAAAGGTGTTGTGAAAGCTTTCGAAGCTTTAAGAATAAACTCCCTCATAACTTTAGCCCGAATTGTTTCATCAGCTTACCCAAGACTCCTCTTTCAAGACCAGCTTTCCCACCCAACATCTTCATCAATTTCTTCATCTGCTCGTATTGTTGCAAAAGTTCCCTTACTTCACTTTCTGGCCTTCCACTCCCTTTAGCAATTCTCCTTATCCTTGATGCATTAATTATTTCGGGATTTTCCCTCTCTTCTTTTGTCATAGATTGGATGATGTATCTGTAATGCTTGATTTTTTCTTCTTGCTTTTCTATCAAATCTTCAGGCAATTTCATCCCTAGGCCAGGTATGAGTTGAGTTATTTTTCCAAGAGGCCCCATTTTTTGTACAGCTTCTATTTGTTCCATGAAATCTTGAAGAGTAAATTTACCTTCAATAATTTTTTCAACTTTTTCTGGTTTCATCTCAACTTCTTTTGCTTTTTCTAAAAGAGTTTGTAAATCTCCCAAGCCAAGCAGTCTAGAAACAAACCTTTGAGGGTCATAAACTTCAAAATCCTCTATATGTTCACCAGTTCCCAGAAACTTGACTTTCGCTCTTGTTGCAGAACAAGCTGCTAAAGCTCCTCCTGCTTTTGCAGTACCGTCCATCTTAGTTATGAAGATCCCTGTTATACCAACAAGTTTATGAAACTCTTCCGATTGTTTTTTGGCAACTTTTCCTAAATCTGCAGGTATTGTCAATAAAACTTCATCCGGCTTTATTATTTCTCCCAATTTCTTAAGCTCTTCTGCAAGCTCTTTATCTAAAGCATTTCTTCCGGCTGTGTCGAAAATTATCACATCATATTTTTCAAATTTCTTCATACCTTCTAAAGCAGCTTCAAACGGGTTTTTGTTCTGGTTAATGTAAACCGGAACTTTTATCTGATCTCCAAGTTGCTTTAATTGTTCTGGTGCCGCTGGTCTATGGTAATCTAACGCAACTAAAGCTGTTTTTAATCCTTGTTTTTGGAAGTAGCGTGCAAGCTTTGCAACACTTGTTGTCTTGCCAGAACCATATAAACCCACAAACATTATTTTTTTCTTTCCAATCAAACCAGCAGGTTTTTCTCCCAAAAGCTTGACAAGTTCGTCGTAAATTGTTTTTAGCACGTGTTCGCGTAAAGTCAAGCCAGCAGGAATTTTTTCTTCCAAACACTTTTTCCTTATGTTTTTTATCAATTCTTCTGCAAGGCTAAGGTCAACATCAGATTGTAACAAAGTTATTTTTAAATCTCTCAAAATCGCTTCAACTGCATTTTTATCTATAGTTGTGGCACTAATCAAGGTGTTTATCAAATTTCTTAGCTTTTTCCCAAGTTCGTCAAACATAACTTAAAATAGGTTTATTTAATTTATATTTTAACTCAAGATTGCGTTTAAAACTTTGTTTGGATCGTATTTTTCTAAATTTTCATAATTTTGACCAGTACACAAAAATAAAATCGGTTTTTTTAAAGTGTAAGAAGAAGAGATTATGTTCCCACCTTTTTCATTGACATCAACTTTTGTAAAAATCAAAGCATCTACATTCAAAGCTTCATCGAAGAATTTACATTGATACAAAAT
>JAWCEU010000060.1:0-3092 GCA_039092155.1 Candidatus Aenigmatarchaeota archaeon | reverse complement strand
ATTTAAAACCGAAGAAAACTTTTGTTGATGTAAACTATATTAGAAAAATTTCTGGCCTTAAGTTGAGTGTAGAAGAGATTTACAAGCTTCTCGAGAAAGCCGGTTTTAAAATACTGAGAAAAGGTAAAAAAATTGAATTGCTTTATCCTGCTTACCGAAATGATATAATGCATCAGAGAGATGTTGTTGAGGATGTGATAATTTCTTATGGTTATGATAACATCGAACCAGAAGCTTTGAAAATAAAAACTAAAGGGAAAATCAGTGAAATTGAATTGAAAACAGAAAAAGTTGCTGAACTCATGGTGAAGCTGGGCTTTCAAGAGATTTTATCTTACACTTTAACAAGCAAAGAAAACTTGTTCAAGAAGATGAATTTGAAAGAGGAAAAAGTTGCTGAAATAGAAAACATAATTTCTGAAAATTGGTATGTTTTTCGCAATTGGCTCTTACCAAGTTTGATGGACTTCTTTTCCAACAATCAACATGTCAAATATCCACAAAAAATATTCGAAATTGGAGATGTTGTTTTAATTGACAAAAAAGAAGAAACAAAAACAAGAGATGTGAGGAGACTTGCTGCTGCTATTTCTGACTCTAAAGCTAGCTATGAAGATATTGCTTCTGTTCTTGACGCCTTCATGTCTTTGATTGGAGTGAAATATAAATTGGAAAAAGAAAAGCATCCAAGTTTTATTGAAGGAAGAACCGCAAAAATTTTAGTGAGAGGTAAAAAAGTTGGTATAATTGGGGAAATTCATCCTTCTGTCCTTGAGAATTGGAAGATGGAAATGCCTGTAGCTGCTTTTGAAATTGATTTGAATTTTGAGTTTTGAGTTTTTTTATTCCAACACAATAAAAACATCTTATGTTTTATTCTATCTCGTCATCCAATTCACAAGCCTTTCTATAATGGTGAAGTGGAATCTGGGCTTTTCCAAGAAAGGTCTTCCAGTCAACAGGCAAGCAAGCCTCTTGAACTCTATTGAAGCTGGTGAATGGGGTGAATAATTGACAACAGGCATTTTTGCAAAAATTGCTTTTGCCACATTGTTGTCTTCCGGAATTTGAACTAAGACCGGATAGCCTGTCATCTCCTCGATCTCAGTTTTTGTAAGCTCGTAATCTTTTCTTCTAACCCTATTTACAACCACACCAATTATCTTCTTCTCCAATCTCTCAGCCAATCTTATGGTCTTCAGAGCATCGGCAACAGAAGGTAAGTTTGGGTTTGTGATCACAAGAACCTCCTCTGTCGCTTGCAAGGCTGAGGTTGACTCCCTTCCCAAACCTGCTGCTGAATCCAAGAGGATGAAATTGATCTTTCCGGTCAAATTCAGAACAACCTCATAAAGCTTAGTGGGATCAATTCCGGTCAAATCATCAACACTCATGCTTGCTGGTATCACTTTAAACCCAAATGGATGGGGATAAATCGCATCTTTAAGCTTCGATTCTCCTTTCAAAACATCATGCAAAGTTATCGGAGCAAAGTGCATGCCCAAGTGTAAGCCCAAATTGGGTGTTGTCAGATTTGCATCAATCGCAACTACATCCTCTCCAAGCAAGCATAAGGCAGAAGCTAAGTTTGATGTTAGAGTAGTCTTTCCCACCCCACCCTTTCCTGATGTTATCAGTATTGTTCTTGTCATTCAATCAAACCTTATTTTATTTTTTATAGTTTAAAAGTTTATTGCTAAAGTTTTTGGCTTAAGAATTAAGACAAAAACTATGATGAAGATTATTTTTGTTTAACTAAGGTTTTTCTTCTGGTTTATCAATGCTCTTGAAAATCATCTTGTCAAAGTTGAAAGGTTTTTTAATCTCTTGCTTCACCCTTTCAATCCAACCTTCTAGAATTATCACCGCTTCGCTAAGAGGAAATCTTTCTCCTTTTGTCTTCAGCTCAACCTGCATTTGCTTTGTCTTTTTATTTATCCTTCTCAAGATGTAAATTCCAAATCTTTGCTCTTCTATATCTTCCGGCATACTAATATCTAGTGATTGCAAACTCAAAAAGATTAAATTGGGAAACATTCAGGTAGTTATCGAAGGTTTGAGGAGATGAAATTTTTGAATTAGTAATTGAGAGAGCAACCTTTCCATTTCTTTCAATCCTTAATAATTCGGTTCTTACCGAACAAAATCTACTATCTATAGTATCGAATTGAGCAGTAGTGGAACGTCTTCGTTGCGACAAACTTTCAACCTTGAAAGTTTGTCAGAAAAAGAGTCTTCTCCATAAATTGGTACAAGGTGTCTCCTTGGTGATTATTTCTACAATAATTTCAATTATAGTCGCTCTTGTGCTACTCATCTCTTTCCTGTATTATTTCCCCACGCACCACCAATTCTTCTCACAGCTAACCTCTTTCGCAGCTAACCTCTTTAAAGGAACCAATATAACATCCGCTGAGTTCGGCAGAATATATGTGTCCTTCTATGTTTTTCTTTATATCACTAAGGTTAAGTTCATAACAAGAATTTTTTCTAACCCAACTCCAATTTTTTGAACAAACAGAGAATGAATAATTAAATTGCCGTGTTGATATATCAGTCAAAATCAGTTCCCCTCCATAATATCCTGAAGACTCAGAAAAAGAACCCCCCTTTACCTCAATTAATTGAGCTGTAATAACTTCTGGTTTTTCTGGTTTTACATAAGGATTAATAACAATTGCTAAAATTGTAATGGCAAGTATAAATGTGAAATACAATTTTTTTGTATCTCCAAACGCCCCTTTACTCATTTAAATTTAATTATAATTCCAAAATTTAAATATCCTAAGCTATTGGGAGTTTCATGAACACAAAATAAAGAAAAATATGGGATGTCATAATAACTTAGGTAAAGGTGTGAAACCTATAGAATTTTAAACCATAACCAAGCTTTTAAATCTTCATAAGTTATTCGACATTCATTAAAAACATATGAACACTGGCTTGAGTTTTACAATCTTTTAAATGCCCTCGGCGGGATTCGAACCCGCGACCTTCGCCTTTCTTTCATCTTTCAATCAAACCTTCTAGCATTGCTAGAAGGGCGCTGCTCTGTCCAAACTGAGCTACGAGGGCTCAATACTTTTTCTTTT
>JAWCEU010000006.1:0-13614 GCA_039092155.1 Candidatus Aenigmatarchaeota archaeon | reverse complement strand
TCACTTTTATATCTTCTCCAGATTCGGGGTGTCTTTTCTTGAAATCTTTCGAATTCAAAAAATTTTCAATTTCTAGAACTATTTTTTCAGTTGGTGTTAATGGAGCATAACCAACAACCGCAGAAGTGTCGTTCGCTCCTAAGACTTCATCTTCCTTTTTAAAAATCTCAGATAAAGCAGCAGAAGTCCTTTTTAGTTCAATTTGATATTCGATGTGTTTTTCAACATCTAGAAACCTTAAGTTTTCTTTCAACCACTCTTTAGCAGTTTTTATTGCAATAGAAGCAACATCAATTTCTTCACTACCCGCAGAATAAGTTGCCCTATCACCAATTATCAATTTCATTGGTTTAATGATTTTACCTCCACCGAACTTATTTTCAGCTTCGCCTGCTGCAAGCAAAGCTTTATCTATGTTGTGATGGAGAATTTTCCCAAATCTCTTAAGATATTCTTTGCTCAAAGCCACAGAAATTTTATCAACTATGGAATCGCAAATGAAATCTGGATGTCCAAGACCCTTTCTTTCAACTATTTCTGCTTTTTGCTCGTAAACTGGAACTCTCTTTAACTCTTCGATTAAAATTTTCACAACATATTTTTCTCTTTCAGTTTTATAAATTTTAAATATGGAAGTTTTGGAAAAGTTGAAAAGCGAGCTTAAGATAAGAGGTTTTTCTGAGAGAACTTCCAAAATGTATGTTTTTTACAATCAAAAATTTCTAGAATTTATCAAAAAACCACCTGAAGAAGTGAATGAAGATGATGTAAAGCTTTTTATAGCTAAGATGATGGAAAAAGGCATGGCTCCTAAATCTGTAGTTTTAATAAAATCTGCTTTGAAATTCCTTTACGATGAAGTCCTCGGAAAAGGTATAGTGAATTTTAAATCGCCAAAAGTCCCAAAAAAATTGCCAACTGTTTTGACCAAGGAAGAAGTTAAAAAAATATTGGATGCGATTAAAAATGAAAAACAAAAGTTAATTGTTATGATGCTTTATTCTTCTGGATTAAGATTAAGTGAGTTGGTAAATCTTAAGGTTGGTGATTTGGAACTTCGAGAAAGAATTGGTTGGGTAAGGAGTGGGAAGGGAGAAAAAGATAGAGTTTTCTTGATTTCAGAAAAGATAGTAAAAGATTTGGAAAAATTTGTAGAAGGAAGAGAACCTTCTGAATATCTTTTCTTAGGAAGGAAAGGCCAACTTACACCTAGGGCTGTAGAGAAAATGGTCGCAAATGCTGCAAAAAGAGCTGGAATAAATAAGAAAGTAACGCCCCATACTTTTAGACATTCTTTTGCAACACACTTGCTTGAAGCAGGGGAAAGTATAAGGAAAATTCAAGAGTTGCTTGGACATACTTCTTTAAACACAACTCAAGTTTACACGCATGTATCAATTGAAGAGTTAAAGAAGATGAAAAGCCCTTTGGATTTACTTTGAAGCGGGTTTGAGTTTTGAAAGTTTAGAATAAGCGGTTTCAAAATGTTTGGAAATTTCAGTCCCTACATCAGTTAATTTGATGATCTTAATCCTACCTTTTTTCTCAAATTCAACAAGACCAAAATTCTTAAATTGTTCCAAAAGTTTTACGGTATGGGAATAAGTTAAATCAACTTCTTTTGATAGGATAGTAGCATACTTAGGACCGTCTCTTAAGTTTATTAACAATTTAACAGGTTTTTGTCTAAAAAACAAGTTCAGTATTGATTTTTCTTTCATATTTTCTTCACACTCTATGAAAAATTTATTATTTTCTATTATTTATGCTTTAATCTCGATTTCAAAAAGCAATTAATTTATAAAAATCATATTTTGAATGGATATGTTTAACATAAGAAGACCGATAGCTGCTGGGAGTTTTTACAATTTGAGTGAAGAAGGATTAAAGAAACAAATAGCTGAATGTTTTTCTCACAAACTTGGACCAAAAATCATAAAAAAACAAGAGTTTGTAGCTGCAGTTGTACCTCATGCTGGTTATGTTTTTTCGGGCCCAATAGCTAGCTGGGTTTACTCTAAGATAGAAAAAGCTAATTATGTAATCATTGGCCCTAACCATACAGGAATGGGAGCGGAATTTGCTGTGATGAAAAATGGTTTGTGGAAAACTCCTTTTGGTGAAGTTGTGATTCATGAAGATTTTGCTGAAAAATTGTTGAAAGAGTGTAAGATATTGGAGCAAGATGTGATTGCTCATGAAAACGAACATTCTATAGAAGTTCAACTCCCTTTCTTACAATATCGCTATGGCAATGATTTTAAATTTGTACCGATAGCTGTTTTGAATGAAATTGCTGATGATGTTTTGCTTGAAAATTGTAGAATTATAGGAAAAGCTATAGCCAATGTTATCAAAAAACAAAAAGAGAAATGGATTGTGCTTGCAAGCTCAGATTTCTCACATTATGTTCCCCATAACACAGCAAAAAAAGTTGATTTGAGTTTGATTAAAGAAATAGAAAAATTGGATGAAGAAAAATTTTTCAGAAAAATATCTGAAAAAAATGCAAGTGTGTGTGGGTTTGGAAGTATTGCTGTAGCTATAAGTGCAGCTAAAGAACTTGGTGCAAAAAAAGCTGAACTTCTCAAATATTCAACTTCAGGTGAAATAACAGGTGATTTGAGTTCTGTTGTTGGTTATGCTGCTATCATTATTTATTAACTGAAATGGATTGAAAAATTATGAAAGAGTTGATTTTTAAACATGCTTTGATTAATGCTGTAGAACATGGTGGAAAAGCTGAACTGCAAGCAGTTTTGAAAAGGATTTTGGCTGAAGCCCCTGAAATGAAAAGCAGAATAAAAGAAATTGTTGAAGAAGTTAAGAGATGTGTTGAAGAAGTGAACTCTCTTTCCCTCGAAGACCAGAAGAAGAAGTTGGATGAATTGGGTGTAAAAATAGAAAAGAAAAAACAAGAAGGATTTAAATTACCCGAATTGGAAGGGGCTGAAATTGGTAAAGTTGTTACTGCTTTTCCACCAGAGCCAAGTAAATTTCCGCACATAGGACATGCTAAAGCAGCTTACTTGAATTTCCTTTACGCTAAACAATATCATGGAAAATTTATTCTAAGGTTTGAAGACACAAACCCAAAGATGGTGAAGAAAATTTACTATAAAGCAATCATAGATGGCTTGAAATGGTTAGGGATTGAATTTGATGTGATAGATTATTCTTCAGACCATATGGAAAAATTTTATGAAGCTGTTGAAAAACTTTTGAAAGAAGGTAAAGCTTATGTTTGTACATGTAAAAAAGAAGAGGTGAAAAGAAAAAGGGCTGCAGGTGAAGAATGTGAGCATAGAAAAAATGATGCAGAAAAAAATTTGGAATTGTGGGAAAAAATGAAGAGTGAGTTTGAAGAAGGTGAAGCCACTGTAAGGTTGAAAATTGATATGAAAAGCTTGAACATGACTTTGCGAGATCCTTCAATAATGAGAATTATAGATTGCAAACATCCAAGAGTTGGAAAGAAATATAGGGTTTGGCCGATGTATGATTTTGCAACCGCTTTGATGGATGGTTGGGAAGGTGTAACACATAGGTTGAGGAGTAAAGAATTTGAAATAAGAAAAGAATTACAAACTATTATCCAAAAACTCTTTAACTTAAAACCTCCTCACATAATAGAATTTGGAAGGTTGAATTTGGAAGGTGTTTTAAGCTCTGGTAGAAAAATTAGAGAAATGATTAAAAATAAACAGTTGACTGGATGGGATGATCCAAGATTGACCACTTTAATTGCTTTGAAGAAAAGGGGGTTTGATCCAGAAGCAATAAAAAATTTCATTTTGATAACAGGTGTTTCGAAAGCAGAAGGTACTTTGAGTTGGAGCATGTTAGAAGCTGAAAATAGAAAAGTTATTGACCCTAAATCCAATAGATACATGGCAGTTCTAGATCCTGTTTGTGTTAGAATTGAAAATGCTCCTGAAATAAAAGATGTGAAAATTCCTTTGCACCCAGATTTTCCTGAAAGGGGCTTGAGAGTTGTTCCTGTGAACATGGAAAAAATTTATCTTGAGAAAAAAGATTATGAGAAATATAAAAAAGAGATTGTTGGCTTAATGTATCTTGCCACTGTGAAAATTGATGAAAATTTATCTTTTGTTTCAAGGGAAATACCTTTTGAAATACCAAAAATACATTGGTGCTCTGAACCGAATTTAAAAATTAAAATGGTAATGCCAAACGCTGAAGTGAAAGAAGTGATTTGTGAGCCCGAAATAAAAAATGTTAAAAATGGTGAAACAATACAAATGCCTAGAGTAGGGTTTGCAAAAGTTAGAAAAAGATATAAAGATATAGTTTTATATTACACTCACAAATAAAGTTATAAGGTGGTGTGATGGCAAAAGCATATGTGAAGTTTAAAATGCCTGAAGATTTGAGCAAAAGGATATTGCAAATAATGGAAATAGCAAAAAACACTGGAAAAATTAAAAAAGGTATGAATGAAACTACAAAAGCAGTGGAAAAGGGGATAGCAAAATTTGTTGTTATCGCTGAAGATGTAGAGCCAGAAGAAATTGTCATGCATTTGCCAGTACTTTGTGAAGAAAAGAAAGTGCCTTACGGATATGTGCCAAGTAAACAAGAGCTGGGAAGAGCTGTTGGGATAGATGTATCTTGTTCTTCAGCTTGTATCATTGAACCTGGAGATGCCAAAGAAAGTTTAGAAGAAGTGATTAAAAGAATTGAAGAAGTGAAGAAGTGATTTTATGCTAGATAAATCTTATCCAGCTGAAGTTCTCCAGATTTTGGGAAGAACCGGTGCAAGGGGTGTAAAACAAGTTAGATGCAAAGTTTTGGAAGGACCTGATAAGGGAAAAATCTTGATAAGAAATGTTCTAGGGCCTGTAAGAGTTGGGGACATTTTAATGTTAAGGGAAACTGAAATGGATACAGCAGCGAAGCTAGAAGAAAGGTGATTCTTTGAAATGTTCTTTTTGTGGAAAGAATTTTTCAATTGGAAAAGGTAAGATGTTCGTTAAAACAACTGGAGAAATTTTTTATTTTTGTAGCTCTAAATGTGAAAAGAGTTTTATGATGGGAAGGAACCCGAAAAAATTGAAATGGGTAAAGAAGTTGGGCCGGTAGATCAATGGTAGATCGCTTCCTTAAAAATGGAAAAGGCATGAGCTTGGGCTGCTATGAAGAGGTTCCGGGTTCGAATCCCGGCCGGTCCATGAAGCAAATTTATTAAAGTTTAGGAAAACGATTAATTGTTATAGTGATTTAATGGGTGTAACAAAAGTAAAAGTTGAAGGAGAAAAAGTTGAGAAGAAGGAAGAGAAAAAAGTTGAGAAGAAGCCTGTAGTGAAAAGAGAAGTTAAGTTAGTGGTGAGAGTAGCAAACACTGATTTAGATGGAGAAAAAAAATTGAGGAATGCTCTTCTGGGAATTAAAGGAATAAGTCATGCTATGAGTAAAGCAATTTGTTTGGCTGCTGGTTTTGATCCAAACGTGAAACTTGGTAGTTTGAGCGAAGAAGAAATAGCAAAACTGGAAGATGTGATAAAAGATCCAATAAAATATGGCATACCATCTTGGCTTTTGAATAGAAGGAGAGAACCTGAAACTGGAAAAGATCTTCACTTGGTTGGGAGTGATTTGGAAATTGCCAGAAAGTTTGACATTCAAAAGATGATTGAGTTGAAAACTTACAAAGGAGTAAGGCATATGTATGGTTTGCCTGTTAGAGGTCAAAGAACAAGAAGCTCTTTCAGGAAAGGGAAAACTGTTGGTGTTGTTAAAAAAGGCAGCAAAACCCAAGAAAAAAAGTAGGTGGTTGAATGAAAAGGTCTAGAAAAAAATATGAAAAACCTAGAAAGCCATGGGACAAGGAAAGGTTGGAAAGAGAAAAAGAGCTTTTAAAAAAATATGGTTTAAAGAGAAAAAAAGAACTCTGGAAAGCAGAAGCTATATTGAGGAAATACAGAAGAATAGCAAGAGATTTAATAGTGAAAAAAGATGCTAAGAAAGAAAAGGTTTTGATGGAAAAGCTTAAAGATATGGGAGTGCTTTCCGGTGAACCTTCTTTGGATGATGTTTTAGCTTTAACTGTTGAAGATATATTAGAAAGAAGGTTGCAAACTCTTGTTTTTAGGAAAGGTCTTGCAAACTCCATGAAACATGCAAGGCAGTTGATAACACATGGACATGTTAAAATCGGTGATAGAAAAATAGTTTATCCAAGTTATTTAGTTCCAAAGAGAGAAGAAAACGAAATTAAGGTGGAGAAGGTATGAGTGAAGAGAAAAAAGAAAAGTTTGGTATAGCTTATATTTATTCAACTTCAAATAACACAATAGTCCATATCACAGACATCACTGGAGCAGAAACTATTGCAAGGGTTTCTGCTGGAATGATGACCGATAAAGATAGGGAAGGTGGAATGCCTTTTCCTGCTATGCTAGCTGCAAAAAAAGCTGCTGAAATAGCTTTGGCTAAAGGGATTACTGGAGTTCATATAAGAGTGAGAGGAGCAGGAGGTGTTAAATCAAAAGCTCCTGGTCAAGGAGCACAACCAGCTATAAGAGCTTTAGCTAGAGCCGGGTTAAAAATCGGAATGATTGAAGATGTTACTCCCATCCCACATGGCTACATGAGACCTAAGGGTGGGAGGAGAGGGAGAAGAGTTTGAGGTGATGATATGGAAGTAAAAATATTGAAGAAAGAGGGTATGGAAATAAGCTTTTCAGTTAAAGGAATAACTCCTGGTTTTGCAAATGCCTTAAGGAGAATTATGATTGGTGAAATACCGACAATGGCAATAGAGTGGGTTGATTTCAAGAAGAATGATTCTGCTCTTCCTGACGAAATAATTGCCCACAGACTTGGTTTAATACCTTTAACTTTTGATAGGAAAGCTTATGACTTACCTTCTGAATGTAAATGTGAAGGTAAAGGATGCAGTAGATGTCAAGTAGAATTGATATTGAAAGAGAAAGGTCCTAAGATGGTTTATGCAGAAGATTTGAAAAGTTCTGCAAGAGATGTTAAGCCTGTATTTGGAAAAATACCAATAGTTGAATTGTTTGAAGGTGAAGAACTTCAATTTGAAGCAATAGCCCAGCTTGGTTTGGGTAAAGAGCATCCAAAATGGCAAGGGGCTGTAGTTGGATATAATTATCAAGATGATGAATTTGTTTTTAACGTAGAATCTGTTTCTGGACTTGAGCCAGAAGAAATAGTAATAACTGCAACAAAAGTTTTGGAAAAAAAGATGAAAGATTTCGCTAAAGCTGTGGAAAAATTAAAATAAAATTTCAAGCGAATTTATAAATAAGCAGGGGTAGCCAAGCGGCAAAGGCGGCAGAGAGTGCTTTTTGCACTCGGCGGTGCTTAAGATGCACACTAACCCTTAAGCTTTGATGAAAAGATGAAAGAAGGAACCTGCTGGGTTAGTCCCTTCGTGGGTTCGAATCCCACCCCCTGCAATCAAAGAATAAACATTTATAGTTGTAAGCTCAATCTCTACTAAAGGTGAATTTTTTGGTTGTTGGGGGGATTTGCCAAAGTTGTAAGAAATATTCAATAGCTTTATTCAAGTGTCATGCATGTGGAGCTTTGGTTTGCCCTAGTTGTGTTGTAGAGGGCACGCCTTTTTGTAAACTTTGCCAAGGGAGGAGGATGAAATGAAGTCTGGTGACTTTGTTTACATCGAATATACTGCCAAAGTCAGTGATAGCGGAGAAATTTTCGACACAACAAGAGAAGAAATAGCAAAAGAAGCTGGAATATTCAGTGAAAGAATAAAATATGGTCCTTTGCCTATAATAGTTGATGCCGGTTTTGTGATCCCCGGTTTAAACGATGCGATTAAAGAGATGGAAGTTGGTGAAAAAAAGAAGGTTTTAATTCCACCAGAAAAAGCTTTTGGTGAAAGAAATGAAGAATTGGTGAAATTGATTCCAGAAGCTAGGTTTAAAGAGCAAGATGTTGATGTTATTCCTGGTTCTTATGTAATGATTAACAATTTAAAAGGCAAGATAGTAAGCGTGGATGGAGGGAGAGTTAAAGTAGATTTCAACCATCCTTTAGCAGGGAAAAGCTTAGAGTATGAAATTGAGATTGTAAAGAAGATTGAAGACAAAATTGAAAAAGTAAAAGCTATAATTGATTTTTTCACTGCACTTGAAGATGTTGAAATAAGAGTTGCGGAAAAAGAAGTTGAAATTGAGTTGAAAGCTGATGTTGAAGGAAGAGTTAAAGCTATAATTGCTTCACAAATAATAAAGTGGATTCCTGAAATAGAAATTGTAAAGTTTGTGGATGTTTTCAAGAAAAAGGTTTAATAAGAATTTATTTTTAAGTTTTTGAATTATTAAAAGAGAGTATGGGAGTAAGACAGTTCATTGAAAAACCTTCTGAAAGAACTAAAGAAGTTGATGAAGAATTAAAGAGAATTCTTGAAAGCAGAAAAACTCAAATAAAAGTAGTTGGTGCTGGAGGTGCGGGAAACAACACAATCACAAGATTAATGCAAGTTGGTATAGTTGGTGCCGAAACTATTGCAATAAACACTGATGCACAAGATTTGCTTTACACAGATGCTGACAAAAAAATTTTGATTGGAAAAGAGTTGACTTCTGGTCTTGGAGCTGGAGGGGATCCAAAAGTTGGGATGGAAGCTGCTAGAGAAAGCAGAGAAGAAATTAAAAAAGCTTTACAAGGAGCTGATATGGTCTTCTTAACTTGTGGGCTTGGTGGTGGTTGTTTAAGGGGAAGTTCTCTCATATACACAAATCCTGAAGGTCCTGTTAGGATAGATTCGATTAAAGTTGGGTCTTTCGTTTATTGCTTAGAAAATAATAAACTTGAGAAGAGAAAGGTTTTGGCAACTATGAAAACAGGAATTAAAAGAGTTTTTGAAGTTAAAACAAAAAACCGAGTTTTATATGCTTCTTACGATCATCCTTTCTTAAAAGTAACTCCAATTAAAGCTAATGAGAAAAAAAGATTTTCGAAATTCGTGCTTGAATGGATACCTGCTGAATTGCTTAAAGCTGGGGATTTAGTAGTGGTTGCAAAAAATTTGCCAAAATTTGAAAACGATGAAAATCTTCATAAAGATTCAGAATTTTTCAAGTATTTTGGTTTTGAAAGAATTAAATCTGTGAAATATGTGGGTGAAGAAGAAGTTTATGATATAACTGTAGATGGGAGCCACAATTTCATAGCAGAAGGTTTTGTTGTACACAACACTGGTACGGGAAGTTTGCCTGTTGTCGCTGAAATAGCGAATAAGCTAGGCATATTATCAATTGCTGTTGTAACTCTTCCATTTAGCATGGAAGGTAAACAAAGAATGGCAAACGCGAAAGAAGGGTTGGAAAAATTGGAAGAATATGTGGATACAATGATAGTTATTCCGAATGATAGACTTTTGGAAGTTGTTCCTGATGTTTCTCTTGCTACTGCTTTTAAAATATGTGACGAAATTTTAGTAAATGCTGTGAAAGGTATAGCAGAGCTCGTAACTAAGCCTGGGTTGGTAAACCTTGATTTTGCTGATGTGAGAAGTATAATGAAAAATGGTGGCTTAGCGATGATAGGGGTTGGTGAAAGTGACACAGAAAATAGAGCAATTGAAGCTGTTGAGAGAGCTTTAAACAATCCTCTTTTAAATGTGGATATAACTGGTGCAACAGGTGCTTTGATAAATGTAGTTGGAGGACCAGACATAACTTTGAGGGAAGCTCAACAAATAGTTGAAGCTGTTTCAACTAAACTTTCTCCAGATGCAAAAATAATTTGGGGTGCACAAATAGCCAAAGAATTGGGAGAAACTATGAGAGCTATGCTTGTAGTGACAGGAATTAAATCCCCACAAATAGTAGGTTCGGTTAAAAAATGGTCAAAAGAAGATAAAAAAGATATAGAGAAGATATTGGGAATAGATTTCGTTGAATGAAAGGTGTTTTTGATGAAAATAAATTTGAGGGAAAAAATTAGGGAATATATACGCGTGCTGAAAATGAATAAAATCCCGAGCAAAGAAAGGTTTTTAGATGGTGTGAAAATCTGTGCTTTGGGCATGGTTTTATTGGGAATAATAGGATTTATATTTTATTTGATATCTATGATTTTAGGCTTGTAGATGGTTGCCATGCTATACAGCGTGAAAACTGTAGTTGGAAGGGAAAATGTTGTGATGGAAGCCATAGCAGCAAAAGCTAAAGCCGAAAATTTAAACATATTGAGCCTTTTCCATCCAGAAGAAATAAAAGGCTATATTTTTGTAGAAGGTGATTTGGATGCAATTGAAAAAGCGATTCAAATGATACCTCATGTCAGAGGTTTGATAAAAAGGCCTATTGAACTCAAAGAGGTTCAAAAGTTCCTTCAACCGAAAACTGTTGAAATTGATTTGAATGTTGGTGATATGGTAGAAGTGATTGGAGGGCCTTTCAAAAATGAAAAGGGTAAAGTGGTGAGGTATGATAAAGTTAAAAGAGAAGTGACCATTGAGTTGTTAGAAGCTATAGTTCCTATACCTATAACAGTGAATGTTGAGTTTGTTAAACTTCTTGAAAAGAAGGGAAAGTGAATGGCTGAAAAAGATGTAATAGAGCTTCTTGTGGAAGGAGGAAAAGCTTCTCCTGGTCCCACTACTGCACCAAAGCTCAGTGCTTATAAGCTCAATGTTGGAGAAGTTTTCAAAAAAATCAATGAAAAGACCAAAGAATACGAAGGGCTTCAAGTCCCTGTGAAAATAATTGTAGACAAGGAAAAAGGAAGTTATGAAATTGAGGTGGGAATTCCTCCTGTTGCAAGTTTGATAAAAAAAGAATTGGGTTTTGTTAAACCTGAAAAAGGGGCGGAAGGTGAGAAAAAGCAAGTTTTTATGGGAGATTTAAAATTGGAGCAGTGTATAAAAATAGCAAAAATTAAGATGCCTGAACTTTTAGTTAAAGATTTGAAGTCTGCTGTTAAATGTGTGATAGGAACTGCCGTTAGCATGCCTTTGACGATAGAAGGCAAAAAACCGAAAGAAATTTTAAAAGAGATAGAAGAAGGGAAATACGATAACCTATTTAAATCTTGAAGATAAATGAAAATAATCCCGTTAAACTGCTTAGGCAGGAGGGAAGGATGAGAGAAAAAATTTTGGGTGCAATAAAAGAATTGAGAGAATCTTCTAAGAAAAGAAATTTTGTCCAAAGCTTTGATTTAATAATTTCGTTGAAAGATTACGATGTAAGAAAAGCTGAAAATAAATTTGTAGAAGATATTGTGCTTCCTAATGGAAGAGGGGAAAGTGCAAAAATTGTAGTTTTCTCTGACACAATAAAAGATTTAGATTGTGAAATCTTAACTAGCAAAGATATTGAATTTTACTCAAAAAATAAAAGAGAAGCAAAAAAACTTGTTAAAGAAACTGATTTCTTCCTTGCCGACCCTTCTCTAATGGTTTTGGTAGGAAAAACTTTTGGACAGTTCATGGGAACAAGAGGAAAAATGCCAAAAGTGATTGCTGGAGATGTTAAAAAAATGGTTGAAGATTACAAAAAAAGTGTGAGGATAAAAGTGAGAGATGCTCCGGTAATTCAATGCTTGGTTGGGAAAGAAAACATGAAAGATGAAGAAATTGCCGAAAATGTTGAAGCCGTTTTAAAAGCTGTTCAAACAAAACTGCCAAAAGGTAAACAAAATATTAAAGAAGTTTTGTTGAAATTGACCATGAGCAAGCCAGTGAAAATTGAGGTGTGAAAAATGGTTTCTGAAGAAAAAATCAAAAAAGTTGAAGAGTTAAAGAAGACGATAAACGAGTTTCCAGTTATAGGAATAATGGACTTGTTCAAGTTACCAAGCAATGAATTACAAGAAGTGAGAAGGAAAATAAAAGATTTTGCAATCTTAAAAGCTGTGAAGAAAAGACTTCTGAAATTAGCCCTTGAAAAAAGCGAAAAAGAAAATTTGGAAAAATTGGTTGAAATGATACCAAATCAAGCTTGTTTAATTTTATCAAGAGAAAATGCTTTCAAGCTTTATTCTCTTCTTTCTTCTTTCAAGATTAGCATGTTCGCAAAAAAAGGTGATGTAGCTTCTGAAGACATAAAAATTTCTGCAGGGGTTACAAATTTGCCAGCAGGACCAGTTATAAGTGAGTTGACGAGAGTTGGAATTCCTGTTGGAATAGAAGGTGGAAGAATTGCAATTAAAAAAGATTTTACGATTGTGAAGAAAGGTGAAGTTGTTTCCGAAGATGTTGCCAATGCTTTGAGAAAGCTTGAAATTAAACCGATTGTCCTTTCTTTAAATGTTTTGGGAATATACGAAGGGGGTAAAGTTTACGAGAAAGGGGTTTTGGAACTTGTTAAGACTTTTCCTGAAAAAATTAATGAAGCTTATCAAAATGCTTTAAATCTTTCTGTGAATATTTGTTATCCTACAAGAGAAAGTATAAAGCTTTTGATTGTTAAAGCTTTTAACTATGCAAAAGCTATAGAAAGAATTGGAGGTGTGAATTGATGGAATATGTTTACGCTGCTCTGCTGCTTCATGCAACAAAACAACCAATAACAGAAGAAAATGTGAGAAAAGTTTTGGAAGCGGCAGGGGCATCTGTTGATGAAGCTAAAGTTAAAGCTTTAGTAGCAAGCTTAGAAGGTGTTAACATAGATGAAGTAATAAAGCAAGCTTCTGTGGCAGTAGCAGCACAACCACAGCCAAAAGAAGAAGTAAAGGAGAAGAAGGAAGAAGAAGGCAAAAAGCTTGAAGAAGCAGCAGTAGGTTTAAGTGCATTGTTTGGCTAGTTGGTAAAATGGAAGAATTAATAGAATTGGCAAAAATGATAAAAGATAAGGAATTGAGAGAGAAAGTTATAGATTTTTTAAAAAATCCTGAGTTGTCGAATAAAGATTTTAAGAAATACCCTAGGGAAGAAATGGAGAAAGTTAAAACTCTTTTCACAGTAGCTGGAAAAGGGACTGTTGAAAGAGGCGATCTTATTAAGCACATAAAATGTGTGACTGAATTGTGCATAAAAATAGCAAACGAAATAGAAGAAAAATACTCTTTACCGATCAATCTTGATTATTTAATAGCAGGAGCTTTGTTGCACGATATCATGAAAATTTACGAATGGAAAGAAGAAGGTGGTGAAACCAAGCATAGTGGTATTCTTCTAGACCATTCTACTTTAGCTGCAGCTGAACTTTACCATAGGAATTTTCCAGAAGGTGTTATTCATATAGTTGCTTCACATTATGGGGAAGCTGGACCAACACCACCAAGAAATTTTGAAGCGTTGATTTTGCATTATGTTGATAGTCTTCTCTCTTTGGTTGAATTTCATCTCTCTTCTATAAAAGAACAACCTTTTCAGTTGATATTGTTGGATGAAGAAGCATTGAAAAAGCTTACGGGTGAAAAATCTAGTGAAAATGTTTGAAAAAGCTATTTCTTTTGTTGAAAATTTGAAAGAAAATGAAAAGGTAATTTTGATTTATCATGATGATTGTGATGGTGTTTGCTCAGCTGTTTTAATGATTTCTGTTTTGGAAGCATTTGGCAAAAAAGTTTTGGAGAAAGTGCCGATGGGTGTTGAAAAGATAAAAGATTTTGATAAAATTGTGAAAGGATTTGATAAAATCATTTTGC
>JAWCEU010000059.1:0-3327 GCA_039092155.1 Candidatus Aenigmatarchaeota archaeon | reverse complement strand
CTTTTTCTGGATTTGCACCTTTCATGCAACCTTGCTCTTCCAGATGCTCCAAATCCTTTTCAGTTCCATAACCTTTTTCAACAGCCCATCTTGCACCTTTAACTAAAACTTCATCGAGTTCGGAGATGCTAAGTTTAATCTTTCCCACTTCTCCAACTCCAGAAGGAACATTGTGGAAAATTGAATCTAACAATTCTTTAAGCTTTGGTCTGATTTGTTCTACTGTTAAGTTTGTCCTAAGTAAGCGAACACCACAGTTGATGTCGAAGCCGATGCCACCAGGGCTCAAGCCTCCTTCTTTAAAATCTAAAGCAGCCACTCCTCCTATTGGAAAACCATAGCCATAATGCATATCAGGCAAAGCTATGCTATGCTTGTAAATTCCTGGTAAGAAAGTTACGTTGGCTGCTTGTTCTATTGCACCCTCTTCCACTTCTTTCAAAAGCTTTTCTGACAAGAAAAGCCACGCTGGCACTTTCATTCCTGGTTTAGCTTCTTTTGGCAATTCCCATATACAAGGTCCAATTTTTCTCAATTTTTCTTTCAATCCTATTTCTACCACCTTATTATACTTTCCTTTATTCTTTAATAAACGCATGCAGAACAAGCCTGCACGCGCTCATTTCTTCGCTTTTTGAAGTGAGCGCATGCAAACTAATTAAAATTAGCTTTAGGTGGTATTTAAATTTTTTATCTAACTCCAATTTTAATTTATGATAGCCAAGCCAGAAGATTATCTTCTTTTAATGTTTTCAATGAAAGGAGTAGGCAAAAGGGTTGATTTTAATCACATAAAAGAAAAACTTTCTCGCGATTTAAAAATCTCTTCTGATGAAGAAATTCAAAAAATTTTGAATGGTTTAATTCAAAAAGGCTTCTTAGAAGAAGTTAAAGGTTTGTATGGAGTGACGGAAAAGGGTAAAAAACATTTCGCTGAAATATTGCCTGAAATTGAAGAAGATTTAAAAAAAGTTAATCAACCTTGGCTGATTGTTTACAAAGCTAAACAATATTATCCAATTGTAGCTGAAACTGTTTTTGAATTCTGTAAAGATCGCTACGTCGGGTTTTACTGCTTGTTCACAGAAAAAAGGTTCTTCAGGAGAGATTTCCGCGGTAAAAAAATTGTTCTGAAGTCTGTAAAAGATTTGTTGTTTTTTGTGAACATCCATTGCATAGATGTGATTCCTTGTGTTCATCGTATAAACAAAGAAAAACCTGATTGGTTGGTCGTTGATATTGATCCTGGACCAAAAGTTTCTTGGCAAGAAACGAAAGAAGTGGCTGGAATAACTTATAAAATTTTTGAAAAGCTTGGATTAAAGCCAGCAATGAAGTTCAGCGGAAGCAGAGGTTTTCAAATTTGGTCTTTGATTGAAGATTTTGAAATGCCTGAAAGTTATCAACCTCTTAAATTGAAGGGAGAAAGCAAAAGAGAAAAGAATTATTTCTCGCTTTTCGCTGATTTTGTTAGGATAATACAAAAAGAAGTTGATAAAGAAGTGCCAAAGATGACAACTTCTGAAACTTTGGCAAAAAAAGAAAGGGAGGATAAGATTTTGCTTGACCCTTCTAGCATGAAACCTCTTGGCCTAGTGAGAAGTCCTTATGGCGTGCATTCAAAAACTGGTCTTGTTTCATTGCCAATAAAAATAAAAGAATTAGAAGAATTTGAGCCTGAAGACGCGAAAATAGAAAAAGTCTTGGAAAGATACAAGAAAAATGGAAATGAGTTTGTACTTAAAGAAGCCAGCCCAGAAAAGCTTTTAGAATTCCTGAAATAGCATAATTTATTATTTGAAACACAATTTTATCTTAGGTGAGAAAGTGCCAATAAGCACTGCCCCATACAGAAGAAAATATGAGCATACAAAATCAAGGGGAAGGGAAACTACTGTAGTTTGCGGTATTTGTGGGAGACAAGTCCCAAGGTACAAAACTTTTGTTGTAAGGAAAGGTTTTAGGATTAACGACCCCACAATCTTGCAACAAATGGATAAAAGATTCATCCACACTTTAACTCGAACTATCAGAATTTGCCCTGCTTGTGCAAGGTTTCACGGTGTGGTTAGACCTGGAAAAAGTGTGAGGAAAAAACACATGGAAAGATAATTCATGATTGAAAAGATTTTGAGCTTAAAAGGGATTTTATACAGGAAAATTATTAAGAAAGAAAAAGGGAAAGAGCTTTTGGAAGAAGTTTTACCGAGCTTTGTTGTTAGGAAGCCTAAAAGAATCGTTGAATTTCCAGAAGTTAAAGATGTAAGCAAGGTCAACGTTATTTATCCTTTGATTGAACCTTTCACTTATGCTCATATTAAATGGAACGATGAAACCAAAGAACTGATTTACAACGTTTTAGAGCCAAAAATGGATGAAAAGGATAAAGAAATGCTCAAAAAAATTTCAGAAAGTTTAATTGAGTTGATGGATGTAGAGCTTTCTAGCATAAAGCAACAATCAAAAGCCATAGAATATTTGCAAAAAAATGTTGTGAAAGTTATAAAAGAATTGGGATTAAAGCTAACGCAAGAGCAGTATATAAAGATAATGTATTACATTTACAGGAATTTCGTTGGTTTGAATGAAATCGAGCCATTCATGCAAGACCCTAACATTGAAGATATAAGTTGTGATGGTGTAAACATACCTTTTTATGTTGTTCACAGAAAATATGGCTCCCTTAAAACAAATGTTGTTTTTGAAGATATGGAAGAATTGAGAGAGCTTGTGATGAAGTTGGCAGAAAGGTGTGGAAGGTATGTTAGTTATGCTGAGCCAATTTTAGATGGAACTTTGCCAGATGGCTCAAGAGTTGCTGCTACTTTAGCAACAGATGTTGCAACAAGAGGGCCTGTGATAACAATAAGGAAATTTGGTGAAACTCCTTTTTCTCCAATAGAACAAATAGAGCTTAACACTGCATCTCCCGAAATGCTCGCTTACTTATGGTACCTTATAGAGCATGGCATTTCTTTGCTCATAATAGGTGGAGTAGCAACAGGAAAAACTAGTTTTTTAAACACACTTTGCATGTTCATACCACAAGAAGCCAAAATAATAAGCATTGAAGACACAAGAGAATTAAGAATACCTAATGAGCACTGGGTTCCAACACTTGCAAGACCAGGATTTGGAATACCTATGCCTTCTGGTGAGAAGTATGGAGGAGTAAGCCTTTTTGATTTGTTGAAAGAGAGTTTTAGACAAAACCCTGATTATGTGATTGTTGGTGAAACTAGAGGTAAAGAAGCTTATGTTATGTTTCAGGGGATAAGCTCTGGACATCCAAGCTTCAGCACTATGCATGCTGGCTCTGTTGAAACT
>JAWCEU010000058.1:0-3439 GCA_039092155.1 Candidatus Aenigmatarchaeota archaeon | reverse complement strand
TTATTTCTCTTTTGTAATCTTCTATGATTTTTGATTTTTCTTTGTAACTCATGGAAACTTTTGGATAAAAAATTTTGCAACCTAAAGAACTAGCAATTTTTTACACACCTTTCGGCAAAGGATTAACATCAGAAGCTATGAGTAAAACATCTCCAAATTTCATCAAATGGTTTATTATTTCGCTCTTCTTAACTTCTTTCAAGCTAGATAAATCAACGATATTGCCTTTAGTGTCAATTATTGCTATTCCTACGGTTTTACCTAAATCAATACCAACTATTAAATTCTTCTTCAGGTTTTCACCTTAATATTTTTCACTCAATATCTTTTTTATCTTTTTCGCCAAATTTTTACCTATCCCTTTAACTTTCATTAACTCTTCTTCCCTTGCTGAAAAAACTTTTTCCACACTTCCAAAATGTTCCAAAAGCCTTTTGGACAAAACATTTGAAATTCCTGGTATGCTTGCAACTATGAATTCTTTGATTTTTTTGCTGTCCTTAGGCTTTTTCCCAACTTTAAAGCTAATTTCATGCTTGTTTTCTTGTTGTTCTTTTTTCGCAATCCAATAAATTGTTTTAGCTGTATCTAAAGGATTTCTTGTCATGACTAAACTTATCCCATAATCCACAACTAAACTTGCAACAGCAGCTTTCAAAGCATTTTCATTTATTTCCCTGTTAGAAAAACCTTCTATCAAAATTACAGGTTTTTCAAAATTTTCTTTCAAATTCTTTGCTTGTTCAAACAACCTCCCATCAATTATTGAAGAAACAAAATCATCATAATTTTTCCTTTCAATCGCAATTCTTCTGCTACAAATAAAATCTCCACATCCCAAATCCATTTCTTTCACATCTGCATCCATTTTTTTCAAGATTTCTATGATTTCTTCTTCTCTATAATCGCAAAGAATCAAAACACTTTTTGGTTTCAGAATAGTTTGTTTTTCTTTCATAGCATCACTTCATTTTTTTACTAAAGAGGCTTTATATTGATTTACAACCCCATCAGTTGATAAATTAAGTTAACCAATCTTTCAAAGTTACTTTCTTCTTACTTTTCTCCCTCATATCATACAATATCCCTTTCATCTTCTTCTCTTTCTGAAAAGCCGCCCAGTAGTAAGATTCGTCTCTTGTACCTTTTGCTAAAAGAAAAATAACTTTCCCAGCAGTTTGTCTTCCAACTCTTCCTCTTCTTTGAATTGCTCTTATCTCGCTAGCTACACTTTCGTAAAATATGGCATAATCTGCCGCAACAATATCTAAACCTTCTTCACCAATACTTGTTGTAACTAAAACGTTGAATTCACCATCTCTAAATCTTCTCAAAACTTCAATCTGTTCTTGTTGACTCATACCTTTCCCTTTTTTATTAGCTTGTCCTATCAATATCTCAGAACTTATACCTTCTTTCTTTAAGCTTTCATTTATTTTCTCAACAGTTGCTCTGTAATTTGCAAAAACTATTATTTTAACTCTCGGATTTTCTTTCAAAAGGTCTTTCACCAAGAATTTTAGTTTTGTAAGTTTTGGATGCTCAGCTTCACTTTTAATAACATTTGTAACAAGCTTAAAAACTTCTTTCATTCTCGGGTCGTTTGCAATTTTCTTATCAACTCTTTTTTTGCTTTTGTTCAATTTTTCCAAGTAATCTGCTAAAGAAGAAATTTCTTGTGTTTCAAGCAATTCAAGAGCATGCTCAATTTTTATAGCTTCAGCCAATTTCATCATAGCTAAAGCAAGTGAATAATTTTTTGGGCCTTGCATGTATTTTGTTGTTATCAAATTTTGAAGAGTTAAAAGAAGCTTTCTTGGTGGTCTTGTTGTTGTAAGAAAACCATGCTCTTTCAACCAATTTATAGGTTCTTTCAACATTTGCTCAAGCAAACCTTTAATCATCTTCATCTCATCAGGCAATTCGACATAAATCCAATCTTTGGCTATAGGCTTAACATATGGTTTAACATCTTCGTCGGTTTCGCTTCTTATTTCAACAGCTTCTATGAACAAATTTTTCTTTATTTCTTCTATCCTTTCAAAGCTTCCTCCAGGAGAAGCTGTTAAACCAAGTATCAAAGGATGAATTGCTTGCTCCTTGTATTTCTTAGCAACAAAAGTGTAAGAGTATTCTTTCACACACCTATGGCTTTCATCGAAAACAGCTAGGGAAAAATCTTTTAGCTTTATCCTTTCAGCTTTCAAATCATTTTCAATAGTTTGCGGAGTCGCTATTATAACTCTACTTTTCTCGTAAATTTCACCCCTTTTTTCAGGTTTTACTTTTCCAGTTACTAAAGCTATTTCTTCTTCTTTCAAGTCGGTGAAATTTTCAAAAGTTTTTTTGTGTTGAGCATTTAAAGGTCTAGTTGGTGCCATGACCAAGATTTTACTTTCAGGATATTGATTAAGCCTTTTTATGGCAACAAGCAAAGCTATTAAAGTCTTTCCCATCCCAGTTGGTAAAACAACAAGCGTATTTTTCTTGCTTGCAGTTTCAGCTATATTTTTTTGATATTCTCTTGGCTCAATCCCTTTCAAACTTACCATGTTATTCACCAATTACCGTAACAAAAACTTTTCTCTTCCTTGCTTCAAAAAGTTCTAAAAAGAAAATGTCTTGCCATGTGCCTAACAAAAGCTTGCCATCTTTTAAAGGGATTGACAAAAAACTTCCCAAGAGATTTGATTTTATATGAGCAGTTGCATTTTCATTCCCTTCATAATCATGCTTATACTTTTCACTCAAAGGGGCAGCTCTTTCCAAAATTTTAACCAAATCTTCATGGATTGTTGAATCGTTTTCTTGAATTATTAGTGCTGAAGTTGTGTGCAAAGCGTTTAAAAAAACCATTCCATTTTTAATTTTCGATTCTCTCACAACATTTTCAACTTCTTCAGTTATTTTCACAAAATGATTAATTTTTTCAGTTTCGATCTCAATTTCTTTTTGAAAGATTTTCATAGTTAAATTTAAGGTTTTAAATAATTAACTTATGATACTTGCTGCTTTGTGGAGTGGTGGGAAAGATTCAGCTTATGCAACTTACCTTGCTTTAAAGAAAGGGTATAAAGTAAAATTCTTAGTAACAATGCTACCTGAAAACAAAGAATCGTGGATGTTCCATTTTCCTTGTGTTGAATTAACTAAGCTTCAAGCTAAAGCTGCAAAAATTGAGCATATTTTGAAAAAAACTAAAGGTGAAAAAGAAAAAGAGTTGGAAGATTTGAAAAAAGTTTTAGCCAAATTGGAAGTTGATGGTGTAATTTCTGGGGCAATTGCGAGCAATTACCAAAAATCGAGGATTGACAAAATTTGTGAAGAGTTGGGAATTAAGCATTTCAGCCCAATTTGGCAAGAAGACCAAGAAAGAGTTTTGAAAGAAGAAGTGAAAGCTGGGTTTGAAATCATAGTTACAGGAGTTTTTGCCGAAGGT
>JAWCEU010000057.1:0-3482 GCA_039092155.1 Candidatus Aenigmatarchaeota archaeon | reverse complement strand
AGTAGCGTTTGGAATTTCTGAAGAATTTAGGAAAATTATCCATCCTTCTGATGGGTCGTAAGGAGGTTTGATCTTTGGTAAAATTGGTTTATCATCAAGAGTTATGATGAAGTTTACATCTGGAGAGTTAATTGGAGTTGAGTCTTTTTTAACAAAAACACCAATTTCAATTACATCGTCGCTATAAATCTTGCTTGGATTAACTTCACTTATCTCTACTACAAATTTTGAAACTGAAAGGCTAACATTTGTTTCATCACTGTTGTTTACTTCATCTAAACAACTTATAAAAACATCGAATTCATCAGCTTTATTCCTCCAATAAATTGAATCTATTCTTGCTTTGTAAAAATCATTTGTTAAGTTGTTGAATTTGTCTATGTAGATTGTGTAACCACTTTTACCGATTAAAGTTGCTTTGACTTTTGAAGAATTGCTGCAATTCACTTCAATTTCAAGGTCTTCATTAATCCAAATTTCTGATGAAGGCTTAAGCTTCACTTCTTTTATTTGAGGTAAAGCAAAAGCAGGGGTGGAAAGAATTAGAATTCCAAATAAAAATGCGAATAAAATCAATTTCTTCATTTCTTCTCACCTTTAGCAACAGTATAAACGTTTGCCTTACCAACTTTGTGAAATTCCAACTTGCCTTGATTTTTCATAGCTTCAAGGTAACCAACCAGAACATACCTTTTAATACCAAGCTCTTTGGCAAGCCTAGAAGTTGATAAAATTTTTTTGCTCAAAATTTGGATTATTTTTTCTTCCACGCTTTTATCTATTAGCCCTTTTCCTTCATCCATATAGTTACAATTTTGTTTTTATATTATTTAAATGTTTTTTACATATAGTTAAATTATTGTTACTATGTGGCGTATTTTATTAAAGTTGCAGAAAAAGCTTGAGTTTATCTACGATGTAGTGAATTAGCCAAAGAATTCCACTTTCCTTTTTCATCTCAAAAATCCTTTCAGTTTTATACTTACCTTCATCTGAAGCAATTATTAGAGTAAGATTAGTTTCGCTCCAAACAGTTGGGTAATACTTCAAAGCTATAGTTCTTTCTTCACCTTCTTTCAAGAAATCAATTTTCTTCTGCTCAAAAATCCAACCTAGAGGAAAATCATGAGGCAAGATAACAATATCTTTAGAACTTTTCTTCGCTTTGACATCGAACACAACGAAATCATCATAAGTTCTAAAATTCTTGATTTCAAAAATATCTTGAGGGGAAAAAGAATTCTTTTTTTCTATCTTTAAAAATTTCTCTTGAATTTCATTCCCAAAATAAACTCTTGACCTTAAAGTGAAATTGCCTGTAGAATTGGTGTAAATATAAATTTCAAAATTTTTCCTATCACCTGGCATAAGAATCTTTTCATTGCTCCATGCTGTGAAAAGAGTTTTAGAATCATTTAAAAAATCAATCCTAATTCTTGCCTTGTAAGCGGTGCTGCCAGTGTTGTAAAATTCGAATTGAAACTTAATTATATCTTTGGAAGGATCGAAGAAAAAAGAAGTTATACTTCCTTCAAGCGATTTTGGAATTTCAACATCGATGAGAGTAGCTTTCGCTAAATTAAATAAAAATAAAAATGAAAAAATCAAAAACAAAATTTTCTTAGTTTCATCTCCAAAATATGTAGAGGAAATCATGCTTTGGCCTCTTCACTATTACATCTATTTCTCCAGCGTAATTTCCAATTTCAGCTTTTTCAGCATAAAATTTAACTTCTACCGTAACGCTTTCATTTGGCTTTAAAATGAAATTGTTCTTAGAGAAATTCACGAAAGGTGAAATATTTCCATATACTTTGAATATTACCTTTGCATCTTTTTCTTTCAAATTAGACAAATCTATAAACCTAGTTGCAAAATTTTTTCCCGAAGGAATCCTCCCGAAATTTAAATTCCAAGGATCGACAACTACACCTAAACTTAGCTTTTGTTGATTTGGTTGATAAGGTGAAACTTCTGCCGAAGTAGGAAACCTAATTATTTCGTAATTGAAGAATAAGTCAGAATGCTTTTCAAAAGTTTTATTTTGAACAAAACTTTTCGGCTGATATGGCAAATTTGTGAGTAAAAGGAATAAAGCTGTGAATGAAAAAATGATTAAAATAAGGTTAATTTTCTTCATTTGTACCACTTGTATATGCCAATTGAAATTAATAAGATCAAAATCAAAATTACAACCCACCAAGGAAATATTTCTTCAGGTTTTTCTACTATTGGAAGAGCTTCAATAGTTAGAGTTGAAATTTTCGATGTTGAGTTAGTAGCGAAATCCACAGTTGTAAAAACTTCAAACTTTCCTGGGGAAATTTTATTCAACGGTAAAAAAGTTTTAAGAATTGCAACTTCTCCAGGCTTCACAAATTGGAAAGGTGAAGTAAGGTTTTCTATCAGTTCATTACCGTTGAAGATGCTTTGAAAAGCTTTTGCAGAAAGAGTAACACTCCCAGTATTTTGGAAATAAGTGTTTATTTCAAGTCTATCACCAAAATATTTGCCTTGTGTTACATCAAGAATTACCCCCTCTCTTTTTGCTTCTCCAGGAATTTTGAAAAGAATGGAAACTGAAGTTATAGCAACAACTCTTGCTCCAGCTTGGCCGATTGCTTCTGAAGGAACTCTTGGCAAAGGCTTTACTTTAACTAAATGATAGCCAGGTTCAGCTTTTTCCGGAACGTTCAACAAGAAGCTTATTTCTTTCCACCCTTTTATTTCTCCAGCTCCTATTCTCAAACTTTCATTGCTAGGCTTAATTTCAACTGGATTTGACAAGAATTCTACCCAATTTGCTGTTGGCTCTTCTGAATAATTGAAAACGAGTTGCTTGTACTGATCTCTAGAGAAGAAATCAAGATTTCCTTCTTCAGCTTCTAAGTAAACTAATAAAGGTTCTGTCGAAGGTGTGACAAGAAAAAATTTAACTATTTTTGTAGAACCAGCTTCTACTTCACCCAAATCTATTACTGCTGGGGAAACACCTACTGTGAAATCTACAGCTAAGGTTGGTTGGATTGTGATTAAGAAAATCATTAAAGCTAAGCTTAGTTGGAATCGCATATTTAAACTATTAATTAAATTTTAAATAAGTGTTATGGAAGAAAAAAGGCCTTTGAAAGCAAAGAATTTGAAAGTTATCGATCACTTAGGCACTTATTATGCTACTTTCGATGGCACAAAATTTTGGAAAATTGAGAAATGGGTTTTTAAACTTTTGATGATGTGTGACGGCAAAAAAACTTTTGATGAAATAGCGGAAGAAGTCGCAAAAATTGCAGGAGTTGTTGTGGAAGAAGTGAAAGCAAGTTTGATTCCTGTTTTTGAAGAGTTAGAAAAAGAAGGTTTCATAATTTACGTTTAATCTTTCTTGAGCTTGAAAAGTCTGTAAGCCCCAACTTTTCTTTCAGTAACTTTACCTTCACCCAAAAGCTCATGTATGTAAATTGTAGTTTTGAACCTGTTTGTGTTGA
>JAWCEU010000056.1:0-3558 GCA_039092155.1 Candidatus Aenigmatarchaeota archaeon | reverse complement strand
TTTGTTTTGAACGGAGTTACCATAAGCGTTAACAGGGCTGCAGAATCAATAAAACAAGCTATATGCTCAGCTTTCACTAACCCTCCAGCAGAATGCTCCCAAACTCTGAGCACATCCACAGAATCTCCAGGCTTTGGGGCAATTGGCTCAGGAACTACTTCAGGAGCAAGCGGGCAATGTTAAAAATTAAAACAAGCCACCAACAAAAAGCTTATACCTGTCTTTTTCTTCCAACTCGCTTATTATCCTTTTCACTATCATCTTTTTAGGGTCAGGAAGCATTTCTACCCTTTTTTGCAAATCTTCAAAACTTTCAAAGAGCTTGGTTTTCCTTTGAGTTAAAATTTCCCAAAGATGCTTTTTCCCTATTCCAGGCAAAAGCTCTAAGCTATGGGAGCGTGTAGTTAAAGGCATAGCTTTATTGAAAAAATCAACAAACCTTTTTTCATCTTTAGAAACTAATTCTTGAACAACATTCTCTAATTCACTTTTAGCGAAACTTGTGAGGTCAGAGTACTTTATCCTCCCCCTTATATACTTCACAACATCCCATTTTCCTTCCCCTATGTAAATTCTATCACCTGGTTTAACTTCTTTCCCATCTTTTATCACAACTTCTAAAAGGGTGAAAAGTTTTTCTCCTATAACTTGAGCAACAGGTTCTGCTTTTCTATCTCCAGGCTTTCCATGAGGTAGAAAATCTAATATTATCGCATATTCATCTTTCACCATTTTCTATCACCAAGAAATTTCAAATATTCCTCTTAACTATTTCAAGAATTTTTTCAATTTCATCTTGAGTGAATGCTGTGTATTCTTTGTGAAGAATTGCTCTTAAGTCATCTTTATCTTCAGGGAGAAAATTAGCTATGGCAACGATTTGTTTTTCCCTCAACCTTTCAACAGACTTAAGCTCTTCCATGAGTTTTTTTATTTTTTCAGGCTCAACTTTTACGAATTTTCTCAAAAGAGTTAAAGTTACTTTTTGCTCATATTTAAGCTCCCCTTCTTTCTCCCTTCTTTCCAATATTTCTTTTGCTTCTATATCGGGTATTTCTTTTTCAGACAAAACTTTCATTCAATCACCTTCAAATGCTCCGGCCTTGAAATTAGCTTTTTCACCTTATTTCCATCTGTTATTTCAACAATATAACTTTTCCCCCTCTTACCTATTATTTTTCCTACTCTACCTTTATACCTTGGGTGTGGCATGCCTTTATGGGAAGAAGGTTCTTGCTCTATAATTACTTTTTGGCCTACATCAAATTCTTTCAAAAATTTTGTTATTGAAGGCCTATAGCCAGGTTTTTGGCTCAAAACTTGCCTTGTTCTTGACCTGAATCCTCTAGACCTTTTCATCTTCCTCCCCTATGAATTTTTATAACATCTAACTTTATTTTTTTTGGTCTATTAGATATTAATTCTGATATGTTTGGCTTAGTTCTTCCTTCGTCGCCAGAAATCAACTCTTTTATGTAAAGCCCTGCTTGAGCCCTTATTTTGAAAACACATTTTTTCTTCCCCAAAACTTTCCAAGAAATCTTCTTTACAATCCTTTTCCTTATTTTATTAGCTCTCCTATGAAGTACTCTAAGTGGAGTTTTTTGCAGGATAGCTTGTCCTTCCAACTTTTTCAATTCTTTCAATTTTTCCTCATCAATTTCTTTTTCAAATTCAACTTCAGCGAGATAAGTTTTGTCAGATTTTTCACTCTTGAGCTTAACTACAAGGCTTTTGTCCACAAGCTTCAAAAGCTTTACCTTAACTTTTTTCGATTCGTTTATCTTTTTTTCCATTTCTTTTAAATTGATTTTTCTCTTCAAAGGTTTGATTAGCTCAATCACAAAAGGCCTGTAGTCTAAGCATCTTGCATCTATGTCTTCTCGACCAGAAGCATGAAAAGCTGATTTTTTTGCTCCCGTTGCTTTCAACAAAGGTTTTTCAATTATTTCTTGAACAGAAGTTGGATAAAGTTTTCCACTACCTTTACATTTCACACAACCTTTACCTTTGCAATTTGGGCAAGCCCATTTCGATTGCGGTATATTTCTTACAAGCTTCTTGTATTTCCCATAAACAAACAAACTCCTTATTTCTTTCTTGATTTTACCGGTTTTTAAGTTAACTATTATCGTCACATCGGGATTTTTTGTAGAGAATTTTTTACCGCTCAACTTTTCTACCCTTTTCCCAAGCTCTCTATTGATTTCTGATTTTATCAATTCAGCAAACTCTATTCCTATTTTTTCTTGAATTTTCTCTTCTTCATTTTGCATTTCATCTCTTGGAATCGAACCAATCAAAAAAGTTTTGAATTCGACCCCTTTCAATTCTTCAACAATTCTTTTAGCAAGTTCATCGATTTCTTCTTCAAAAAAATTCTGGCAAACTTTACATTTTTCAAGCTCTTTTATTTCAAGTTTTACATTCCTGAATTTTATGCCATAAAAATTGCTTAAATCAACATCAATCCTTTCACCAGAATCTATTAAAAAAGCTAAATAATTCCTCAATATTCTCCCCCTTTCCTTGTTTGAAAATCCTGAAAGCAATTCAGCAAAAAACCTTCCTAAGCAATTATCGCACACAAAACCTTCCTTCAAAATTTCTACCACTTTTTCTTCAATCTTCATGTTTATCTAAGAATAGATTTAGATTTCATTAATAAATTCGCTTAACTCCATAACTTTTATCTTAGCATTCCTAGAAGCTTCTTTAAGTTGAATAAAGCATAAAGGGCAACAAGTTACCAAAATTTGAGCTTTTGTCTCTTCAGCTTGTTCAATTCTCTCTTTTGCCATCTCTTCAGCTAGTTCAGGATAATTTGCTCTTACGCCTCCCCCTCCACCACAACAAAGAGCTAGCTCTCTATTCATTTCCATCTCTTCAAGTTTTGCTTTACTTGAAATTATTTTCCTAGGCTCTTCATATATTCCAGAGTATCTTCCAAGGTGGCAAGGGTCATGAAAAGTTACTTTCACCTTCTTCTTCTTGAGTTTAATTTTTCCACTTTCAATTGCTCTTGCAATAGTTTGCGTAACATGCTCAACTTGTATATCCCAAACTTTAATCAATTTCGGATATAATTGAGAAAAAATTCTGAAGCATGCTGGGCATGGAGTTATTATTTTTTTTACGGAATGTTCTTTAAAAACTTTGAAGTTTTTTTGAGCAAGCTTTTTAGCTTCTTTTGTATAACCTGCTGCCAGAACAGGCGAACCACAACAAACTTCAAGTTCTTTCAATTCGATGAAATCAACACCAATTTTTCTCAAAATTTTCTTGTATTTTTCATTTTGTTCCTTAGTTACAAACTTCATCATACAACCAGGATAATACAAAATGTTTCCAAAAAATTTAAGAAAATTCATCAAAACCACCCAAGCAAGAAAGCTAAACCCAAAATCAACAATATCAACCCAGATATAAGTCTCATGTACTTTCTAACTTCAAGCCTAGTTTTTTCAGCTTTTTCTATTTTAACAAAACCGAAGTAAAATACAGTAGTTAAAAAAATCAAGGGAAGGATGAAGAAAAAATTGTAGATAAAAAGGTAAA
>JAWCEU010000055.1:0-3569 GCA_039092155.1 Candidatus Aenigmatarchaeota archaeon | reverse complement strand
TTCAATGCGAAGTTTAACGTGTTAGGATTGCTCATGCCAATGCGTGATATAGAATAAAGGTTCAACGATATAAAAACGTTTCAATTTTTTGCAAATGCTAAAAAAAGAGCAATATTTAATCAATTCTTCACAAACTTTTTCTCAATCGTGCCATGAATCTCACGCTTTTGCTTGCGTCATCAATGGAAGCAATGAGTTTGTCTACTAATAATGTAAATTCTCTCAAAGACGAAATTATTTTCTCTCGTCGATCATCGTATACTATTGTAAATGTATGCAACGCATCTATTAAATGTTTGAAATCTCTGAATTTTATGAAGCATTTTGACTTCAATGATGCCAAAGTCTTAACAAATTCAATTATCTCATTTGGGGGATCAATTGGGGGCTTTGCCCCCAATCTTTTTAAATTATCGGAATTTGACCACAAATAGTATATATTCCATTCGCGATTTCTCTTACGAATTTCTCTCATGAATCCTCTGAAATTTTTGTCAATCCCGTCAAACCACAATTCAACTTTAATATCATAATCATTGTCACAATACCTACATTTCCAATCACCCATGTGCAATCCCCATTTGAAAAATGAATACAATTTGGTGGAATAAATCTCTGCACAATCTTTCAGAAATTGATTAATCATTTTTCCCTCCTCGTCAGTTCTTAGATAATTTAAAATGTTGTCAATCGAGTTCAATTTTTCCTGCAATTTCTCTTTCATTTGTGAAAAATGTTGTTCAATATCTCCAAAAATGCATTGACAATCAAAATAGAAATCGCAAACTTCTCTAATCTTATCTGAAAATAAATGTGGTAATACTGTTGGAGTTGAGTTAACAATTTTCTCAATAAGCACGACTTCTTCTGTCAGCATAAAACCTCCCTTTTTATTTTCTTATTTTCCTTATATCCGAATTACGGCTAAACTTTTGAGAATTTGCCTCAAAAATTTATCAATCAAAACAATTCTTAATTAAGAACTTAAGATGTTTGTCAAAAACCAAAAAAGAGAAAAAATGCGTAGATTGACTTAAGAATAAAATAAGAGGTGCGAAGATGGAAATAGAAGAAAGAATAAGAAGAGAAGTGGCAAAAAAGGAGTCCTTTACCGTAGTGGTGAAGGACATGTGGGATAATTCACCATATTGGTGGAAAACATACTATCATTTTCAGTTTAAAGGAAGGTGGAAAAAACTGGAAATATACAAAACATATGCTTCCAATTATCACAAAGCGACGTGTCGCATATTTGGGGATACACGAGAATGTGCATATTGTGACTGGTTAGAAGGGATAGTGAAAAAGCGTTGCACAGCAAAACCGCAAAATATTACTTTGGAGAAAGCTATTGAGGAAATTTTGAAAGAAAAAGAAAAAAAATTCGTAAAAATATATTTTGTAGAAGAATAATGAGAAGTGCAGAGGTGTGAAGATGGTAGAGATAAAAGAAAAAAGAAGAAAATTTTATGAGTGGTGGGCGGATGTGCAAGGATATTCGACTGAAGGTGCGCATTTTGAATCTTTTGTAGCGAAGTGGGACACAACGCTGGGAGAGCTTGTAGATTGTTTGGAATTCAAGTCAAGAGAAGAGGTATTCGATTTTTCGCTTAAATGGTCCGCAGATGTCGCAAAAGATATTCATGATATGGTGAGTATTTTGAAGAAATATGGAATTAAGAATTATGGTCCTGAATTTGTGGGGCTCTATGCACTCTTTAAGAAGGGGCTTTCGCTTGATGTTATTGAAAGGATAGCAGGTGTAATTGTTGAATCAAAAGCGGGTTATCTTAATGCACTGAGTGTTGCTGATGCTTTACTGGAAACAAGCAGAATCGGGGATTCTCCTTTGCGTTTTGAAATTGTTGATGTTGCATTAAGGCATTTCTTACCTCCAAGAGAAAAATCAGAGTCACTTTATTTTCTACTCTTGGCTGCATTTGATTTCACTGAAGAAGAGTGGAAATTTTTGATGGATGTATGGAAATGTGATATAAAATTTATTCTAAAAATTTTTGGACGTCTTGATTTTAAAGAAGAAAAACAATTAATAAACGCTATAAGTCAAAAAGATTTGAAAGTATTGGAAGAAATAAAAATTACGTTTAATAAATAATTAAAAAGGAGGTATAGCATGAAAAGAGAAGAGTTTTATAAGTTAGCTGGAGTATCCTTTAGCATGGACAAATATTCTTTTTATGAGCATTTATCCATGCCTCAGGTTTAGGGATTGATTGAAAGTATGAATTTCTTTCAATCAATCCCAGTGCCTTACTCCAGAGGCACTTAAACCGCTCACTAAACAAGTTCTTTATGAAAACTTTCACTTGCTTAGTGAGGGCTTTCTCCATACGGTGTAAATGCAAGCTCCACTTAGCACGGCTAAGTAGATTTCTGCTTGCATTCACATCCGCATGGAGTTTTCTATTGCATAGCTTACATTCAAACTCACTCCTTGTCTTCCTATTTCCTTTGTCTACATATCCACAATTACTACATGTTTGTGAACTATAAGCTGGATTTACAAAAATCACTTCTATGCCATATTCCTCTCTTACTTCCTCTATCTTCCTCTTTAACTCTCCAAGCCCAAACCTTATAAGCACCCTCTTTACTGATTTTGGAAAATTGTTAATTACTCTCTTTAAAAATCCTTTTAAATCTTCAAGCACAAGCCTTTGTGGTCTGTATAACTCTATAATCCTGTTTATTATTCTCCTTACTTCATTCTTCACATATTCACTTAGTCTGCGTTGAAGTCTTAAATATCTCTTGCTCTCTGTTGGCTTTTTTCCTCTCCTTTGCATCTCCCTTTGAATTCTGTTTATTTTATCCGCAAATTCTTTTACCTTGTCATAAAACTTCCTGCCAAAGAGGTCTCCTCTGTCTGAAACAAGAAAACACTCCATGCCAAAGTCAAGGGCTACTTCTCCACTAAAAGCTATCTCCTTTCTCTCTATCTCCTTCACAAGCCTTAGTTTGCCATCCTCTGCTATCTGAACCATGTTTGTTAGCCTTCCACCTCTTTCCTCAAAATACTTATGAAATTTCACAGGCAAATATATAGGCTTTCTCTTTTCATGAGTTGATAGCTTTATCCAAAGATCAAAACCTTTTGCTTTCTTTGGTCTTTCCAGCAAGGCACACTTGCTGTCTAAAAGCATAGAGATGCCTTTAAAACTTGGCTTTTTCCAGCTTTTGAGAAAATGCTTGAATATCTTTTTAGCAAGTAGTCTTTCCTGAGCCTGTATCTCATACTCATGCTTGTTTCTGTCTTTATCTATCCACAGGGCTTTCTCACTTTTTGGAATAAGCCATTCCTTTCTGGAGTTAATATAAAGGAGAACTCTTTTTGTCTTTTCAGGAAGAGTTGAGGCAAAGACTATCTCTTTGAACCTTTCTTGGACATTGGCGATAAAACTTTCCAGTGTAGGGACTACCACATGGTATTGGATAGTGGACTTGAACCTTTCTGAAAGTAGACACTTTAAGTGTTTTATGTTAGCTTTTCTGTTAAAAGAGCCAGTCTTAAAGAAGAGAGACCACTGGAAGTTTGCTATTATTTCAGC
>JAWCEU010000054.1:0-3608 GCA_039092155.1 Candidatus Aenigmatarchaeota archaeon | reverse complement strand
AATTCCTGCAGCTGTAGCAAATGACTCAGCATTTCCTTTTAAGCCTGGTGAAGAAGTCAAAGTTATCATAAAAGGGAAAAACACTTGAGTGGTGAATGGTAAACTTAGGAACAAAATCTACTATTTTTTTTGCATTCATAAATTAAAAGTTTTACCTAAAGCTAGCTTCCATTTTTTTCCTCAAACTTTTAGAATGAAATTCACACTCATAACAAACCCACTCATCTAAAATTTTAGTTAAGCTTTTATTACCACAATTTGGACATTTTCTTACCTTAGGTTTCTCCATATTTTTAATAATTTAATTTCCGAAACATAGAAAATTATTGGTGAGAAAATGCTCTCTCAAATACCTTTCAAGCTTGAGAAATTGAAGAAAGAAGAAATAGAGAAACAAATAGCAAGGGCCGGTATGATTGCTGAGCTAGATGCTGTAAGCTTGTACGAGCAATTAGCAGCTTCAACAGAAAATGAAAAGTTGAAGAAAGTCTTGCTTGACATAGCAAAAGAAGAAAAAACTCATGTTGGTGAATTCCAGGCTTTGCTTTTGGAGATGGATAAAGAGCAAGAAGAAGAGTTGAAGAAAGGGAAAGAAGAAGTGGAAGAGTTAAGCTAGATATCCAAAATAACTCTGGCTTTCCAGATTTTATTCTTTTTTATTTCCATTTTGTGGTAAGTGCAAGCTTTAACATGAGTTCTTGTCTCATGCCTATTTCTATCAATAACTTCTCCTCTGCAAATTGCTTTTAACTTGAAGTTTTCTTCATCCACTTCAACTTCAAACTCAGAAAAAGCAAGATTTTCAGAATCAACAAAGATTAGCAATTCATTAAGCCAGTTGAACATTAAAGATTCTAAGTCAGAGCCTTCAACTTCAACCTTTCTTTCAACCCTTCTCTCAATCTGCTTTGTGTTAATCATAACTTCAAACATAGCTAAAGCTGAATTTGCAAACAATTCATTCAAATCTTTACCGTAAGCTTCAAAAGCTACATCTGCAGTTGTTATGTCAATAAACTTAAACTTCTGCATAAATTATTTTATGGAAAAAGAATATTTCAACTCTTATTCTTTAGCAGAATTTTTGAAGAAGGAAGGAATTGAGTTCAAAATTCATGAGTTTGAAAGTGAAGTGAAAACTGTGGAAGATGCAAGTAAGAAAGTTCCTTTGGAAAAAATAATTAAAACTTTGGTCTTGATAGATTCTGAAGATAAGCCTTTAATTGTGATTTTGAAAGCTAGCAAAAAGTTGAGCTTGAAAAAATTGAAGAAAGCTTTAAAAGTTAAAGATGTTAGGTTTGCAAAACCAGAAGAAGTTTTGAAATTTTCTGGTTATGAAGCTGGGGCAGTTCCTCCTTGTTTTTGGAAAGATGTGAAAAAAGTTATAGTAGATTTAGAAACAAGCAAAATGGAAGAAGTTTTTGCTGGAGGTGGTGACAAAAACAAACTTTTGGAGATGAAGATGGAAGATTTGATAAAGCTCAATTCTCCTTTGATTGCTGATGTGAGCGAATAAGTTTATAAAGTAGCTTTTCAAAATAAAAATTAGGAGGAAGTTTAGGTTCAAAAAAACAAAGCGTTCTAACTTCCGAAAGGAAGTTAAGAAACGCAAAGAGCCTAAACCTCACACTTTTTTCTACAATAGAAAAGCTTAAATAGAGTAAACACGAGTTTTATTTAAAACGAACGATGACTTTTTCTTTTTTAAGGAGTATATGGTGAGAAGTATGCGACTGAAAGAGTTGGAAGAGTATCTATCAAAAGAGTTTGAATTTTTGTTAAATCAAAGACAGCGCTTGGGCTTAGGATATGACCAAGGTATAAGGAGGCTGGAAGGATATTTGTTTTACAACATATTCACTACCCTTTACTACCCTACTTTCATTGAAACATTCGAAGGAATCCAAAATTTGTTATCAAAAGGCTCAGGGCTGACACCAGCTCTTAAAGATGAAGCCAAATTTTATGAAGAATTTGCAAAATTTTCAATGGAAGATAAGATTAAGGAAATTTTAGAAGAGATTAAAAGCGGTAAGAGAAGGGAAGAAGCAGAAATAGGTTTTCCCATAACACATAAAGCACAAGTAATAGAAGAGATAACAAGGGGATTGGATTTTTTAGATTATATGATAGGTCGCAACAGAGTAATGCAAATTACACTGAACTTATTAAAAAAATACAAAACATCTGAATTAGCCCGAGAAAGTATAAAAGAATTTGGTAGTAGAATTTCTTCAAGTTTACATGAATTGGGAAAGCTACTAAATGTGTTGAATAAAACTAGTTACAGTCAAGGCTATTATGAATTGCCTTCTATTCCAACATGCGGACTTATGACTTATATGATTATTGACGCATGTGAAGGTAGTGTGTTGCCAAGAGTTTTTGAAGAAAATAACTTAAGATTGCTTCTGGAGAGAATACCACTTAAAGGATTGGGTGAATACTTCAATCACACAAGAACAAAAGAAGTGGAAAAAGAGATAATGGGATATCTACAAAATAATCTCTATCATCAAACTTGTTTAGCGAGCATTAAGAAGTTTAGAATTAGAAATTTGGAAAAAGAAATAAGGGAATATTACGAAAAAATGAAAAAAAGAATTTCTAGTAATTCTGAAGTTGAAAAAAGCTATATAGTTTGATTGTTTTTGCTCCCATTTTCATATTCGACTACTGAAAAATCTCTTAGTTGCTCCTCAGTAAGCTTATCAACTATCTCTCCAGTTTGCATATCAACTATCTCTCCAGTTTCCCAGATAATGTGGTATTTTGGTATGGGTCTGACAGATACTTCCAACTTTTCATTTTTGTATTTTACATCAACGATGTGTTGAACGCCCCTTGCTATTTCACCAACAGCTTCATATATTTCTCTCAATTGTCTGTTGACTTCCTCACTCACAAATCCCAACACTTCTTCTGGCACTTCAGATTTTTTTAGATATTGAAGAAGTGCTTTCCAAGCTCTGGTAGATATTCTCACTCTTTTGTTTCTCATTGTTTCTTCATATTCTCTCAAAATATGGTAAGCATCTCTTCTCTCTCTCATAATTAGAATTAGCTAACAAAAATTTAAAAAACTTGTGTTTTTTATCGTTTTTATAAAGGTATTTAGCGAAATATGATAATATGGCAAAAGCTCAATTTTTCCCGCTTTACGATACTGCTCCAAGAAAAGGCTTTCCCTTCCTCACAATTTCTCTAATAATTCTCAACATTTTAATCTTCTTCTGGAGTTTGAATGATTTTGAAAGAATAATTTATCAATACGGCTTCATTCCAGCAAACTTCTCTTTTTTCACAATCTTCACTTGCATGTTTTTGCATGGAGGTTTCGATCATTTGTTTGGCAACATGTGGTATCTTTGGATTTTTGGCGATAATGTTGAGAGCAAACTTGGTAAAATGAAATTTCTCTTGCTCTATTTCCTTTCAGGTTATTTTGCCGCTTTTCTCCATTTTCTCGTAGACCCTACTTCAAAAATTCCAAGCATTGGTGCTTCTGGTGCAATTTCAGGAATCTTAGGAGCTTACCTCTACTTCTTTCCAAAAGAAAAGATTTTAAGTAGAGTTGGCTACACTTTTGTCCACATCCCAGCTTTCGT
>JAWCEU010000053.1:0-3757 GCA_039092155.1 Candidatus Aenigmatarchaeota archaeon | reverse complement strand
AAACTCCTGTAGCTTTATCAGAAGCTTTGCTGAAGAACATGAAAGAAATTGTGTTTTTTGTAACATTTAGCGTCCATATACCTTTAACATCAAGAATGGCTTTTTCCGTCCCTCCTACATTTGCAACACTCTTAATTTTAGAAACCAACTCTTTATTAAAAAAATTGTGGGCTCTTGTAACCATAACACTATCTTGTCTTTTTTGGATCAAAGGTAAACCCCACAACAAGGCTGAAGAAGTTAAACTCAAAGCAAGAACAACTATTATCACTGCTGAAACTATGTCTGCTTGGCTTTTAACCATGGAATCACATTCTTTGCGGTAAAGGTTTTTTCAATTGAAGTGAAGGTGGTGGTAGAGGTCTACTCAATTTTTTCTCTATTCCTTCAAGGATTGAAATTATGCTTTCATTACCTTCTATTATTTTCTTGTTTGTTTCTACTAGCTCGCCTATTCTTTCCAAAAGTTTTGTATCGTTTACAGGTTGTAAGCTTTCTTCTGAAGCAGCAGCTTTAATAAAAGAAATTAGCTCATCCAATTTATCCGTCAAATCTTCGAGCTTTGTTGTTAGCTTAGAGAGCTCAAATCTAACAGCATCATTAGCTTTCGAAAGTTCACTCACTATCTCTTGATTCATCCTCATGACATTTACAACTTCTTTAAAAATTTCTTTAACATCTACGGCAGGTGAAACTGCTTCAAGCTTTTCTATCCTTTTTTCCAACCTTCTCAAAGGAGAAAGTGGAATTATCTCGTATTCTTCGTTCAATTCTTCATCTGGCATAATAATAATTAAAAAAAGGAGAAATAAAAGCTTTCTTTTTACTCAGAGCTTTCTTCTGGTGCTGGTGGAGGGCTACTCTTCTCAAGCTTACTTGCTGCTATCACATCGTCTATTCTTAAAATCATCTCTGCAGCTTCTGTTGCAGATTTAATTGCTTGTGTTTTAACTTTTAATGGGTCTAAAACACCCATTTCAAAAGCATCTGCCACTTTTCCGTTGTAAAGGTCTACACCATAATTTACTTTCCCTTGCTCGTGTGCAGACCTTAGCTCTACCAAAATGTCGATTGGGTCTAAACCTCCATTCTCTGCCAAAGCCCTTGGCACAACTTCCATAGCATCGGCAAAAGCTAGTACTGCTAATTGCTCTCTTCCTGAAAACCTTTCTGCGAATTTTCTCAATCTCCTAGCAACTTCTGCTTCAGCTGCCCCAGCTCCTGGAACTACTTTCCCTACTTCCAAAGCAGAAGCTACTGCACCAATCGCATCTTCTATACTTCTATCGATTTCATCAACTACATGTTCTGTGCTTCCTCTGACGAGAATAGTTACTGCTTTAGGATCCTTGCATTCCCTCACAAATGTCATGGCTTCCCCAGCAATTTTCTTTTCTTCAACTACCTTTGCAAATCCTAAGTCTGCTTGGGTTAGATCATCAAGATTTGAAACTATCCTTCCGCCTGTGGCTTTCGCTAGTTTTTCCATGTCTGATTGTTTCACCCTTCTGCAAGCAAGTATCCCTTTTTTGGCTAAGTAGTGCTGAGCCAAATCGTCAATCCCTTTTTGACAAAGCACAACATTAGCGTTGACCCTTGCGATTTTTTCTACCATGCTTCTCAGCATTTTTTGTTCTTGCTCAAGAAAAGCTTGCATTTGTTCAGGAGATGTTATCCTTATTTCAGCATCAGTTTCGGGTTCTTTAATTTCTAAAGCAACATCTAGCAAAGCTATCCTTGCATCTTCTACTCTTTTTGGCATGGCTGGATGTACAACTTCTTTGTCAATAACTATACCTTTTATGAGTTCGGTCTCTTCTGCAGAGCCACCGTGCTTTTTAACCCTGCTTATGTCATCTGTATCAATTTCTATCTTTCCGTCGACTTTCCTTGCAATTTCTCTTACAGCTTGAACAACTATCTCAGCAAGTTTTGGGGAAGCCTTTTCCATCGACTTTCCTGACATTGAAGTAAGTGCTATTTTCATTAAAGTTTCTGTGTCGTTAATGTCAATTGGCTTAGCTATTTCTTCCAAAACTTTTAGAGCTTCTTCCATTGCTATCTTAAAACCTCTTGCAATGATAGTTGGGTGAATTTCTTGGTCTAGCAATTCTTCCGCTTTTTTCAAGAGTTCACCTGCTAGTATTACTGAAGTAGTTGTTCCGTCTCCAACTTCATCGTTCTGTGTTTTTGCTACTTCGACCATCATCTTAGCTGCTGGGTGTTCAACTTCCATTTCTTCCAGAATTGTTACACCATCATTTGTAATTACTATGTCACCTATTGAATCCACAAGCATCTTATCCATGCCTTTTGGCCCCAATGTGCTCCTCACAGCATCTGCTACAGCTTTAGCTGCTGCAATGTTGTTTTTCTGTGCATCTCTCCCTGTGGAACGAAGAGTTCCTTCTGGCAAGATTAGTATTGGCTGACCCCCTAAACTTCCAAGCATAGCTTTACCATTCGTCATATAAACCACCAAGAAATGCTAATTTTTATATTGCTTGTAAGTATTTAAGAGTTTTGCTTTTTAAAAGCTAAAATTTAAAATTTATAAAGAGAAATCTTTTAATAGGGCCTGGAGTGAAAGGCTGGGCCCGTATCTGCTTTAAAAGCAGAGGGAAGCTTAGCCTGGTGGAGCATCCGCCTTATATGGTAATGCTCCAAGAAGAAAGCGGAGGGTCGAGAGTTCAAATCTCTCCGGGCCCATAAACTCTTATTTTTCCTTGAGCTATATGAAAATATGGAAAAAGAATACGAATTCTGGCCTGAAAAAATAGCCAAAGAGCTTGTGAAAAAGTGGAAAGTGGAAAAGCAAGTTGTAACCACTGGAACAAGCATGTCAGGTGAACCGCATATAGGGAGTGCAAATGATGTTGTAAGAGGGCATGCAATACATCTTTCTTTGAAAAAAATGGGTGTGGATTCTGAATTGATTTGGATCTCAGACGATATGGACCCTTTTAGGTCTGTGCCAAAAGACATGCCCCAAGAATTAGCTGATTATTTGGGAATGCCTGTTTGCTCTATTCCAGATTTTTTTGGTTGTCATTCAAACTTTGCTGAACATTTTGAAGAAAAATTTATAAACCAGCTTGAAACTTTGCTTGTTGATGCAAAGATTTTGAAAGGAATTGAGATGTATAAAAAAGGGATGTACAATGAAGTCATGAAGCTGGCTATGCTTAAGAGAGAAAGAATAAGAAAAATTTTGAATAAATTCAGAACTACGCCTCTACCAGAAGATTGGTACCCTGTTGACATAATTTGCGAAAATTGCGGGAAAATAACTAACACGAAAATAAAAAGTTATGATGAAGAGAAAGCTGTAGCTGAATATGAATGTGTGAAAGAAGCTACATTGCTCAAGAAAAAATATGAAGTGAATGGTTGTGGTTATCAAGGGGAAATTTCAATTTTAAATGGAAATGCAAAGTTGACTTGGCGTGTTGAGTGGCCTGCTCGGTGGGTTTTTCTAAGGACAACTTGTGAGCCTTTTGGAAAAGAGCATGCAGCTGCTGGCGGTAGTTGGGATACAGCAAAAGAAATAGTTAAAATTCTTGGGTGGAAACCTCCTTATCCTGTTGTTTATGAGCATTTTTTAGTTGATGGACAAAAAATGTCTAAATCTTTGGGGAATGTTATAACTGTGCCTGATGTGTTGAAGTATGTAAGACCGGAACATTTAAGGTATTGGATGTTTCAAGGCAGATTAACAATAGCTAAAGATATCAATTTGAAACAAATGATCCCTTGG
>JAWCEU010000052.1:0-3780 GCA_039092155.1 Candidatus Aenigmatarchaeota archaeon | reverse complement strand
TTCAAATCTTAGCTTCAAGGTACTTGCTTAAGAATGAAGAAGGTAAATTAATAGAGTCACCTAAGCAACTTTTCCAAAGAGTTGCTGCTTTAATAGTTATCCCAGATATATTGCATGACCCAAGAATTTTTGATGTTAATGGTAAACAAGAAGTTAAGCCGAAAGAAGAATTTGACCCTCAAGCTTATGAAGGGAAAATTGGTCTGGGCGAAATAACATGGAACAGATGGCACCTTGAGAGAATGAAAAGTTTGTATGATGAGTTGAACGAAGAAGGCAAGATGAAAGTAAGTTGGTCACAATTTCTTGAAATGCTTGAGAAAAAAGAATTCGAGAGCTATTACCAAAATTACTTGAACTATTATGAATTGATGGTGAGTAAGAAATTTTTACCGAATTCACCTACTCTTTTCAACGCTGGTGCAAAGCTTTCACAATTGTCAGCTTGTTTTGTTTTGGATGTAGAAGATGATATGAAGTCTATAATGGAAACAGCCAAAGAGGCAGCTCTAATCTTTCAATCAGGAGGAGGGATAGGCGTTAATTGGTCAAAGTTAAGGCCGGAAGGGGATGTTGTTTCTTCCACAAGCGGAATTGCTAGCGGTCCTGTTAGTTTCATGAGGATTATAGACACGGTTACAGATGTCATAAAACAAGGTGGTAAAAGAAGGGGAGCTTGCATGGCAATCCTTGACATAAATCACCCAGACATAGAAAAATTCATTTCAATAAAAGAGAATGCTGGTATGTTAGAGAATTTCAACCTTTCAGTCCTCATTTATCCAGATTTCATAAAAGCTTTTGAAGAAGACGGAACTTACGAGCTAGTTAATCCAAGGACCAAGAAAGTTTGGAAAAGGGTTAAAGCAAGATATCTGATGGATGCAATAGCAATGAATGCATGGAAAACCGGAGACCCTGGGGTAATATTCTTCGATAATTTGAATAAAAGAAATGTTTTGTTGAAAGCAAAAGGGCCAATAATTTCAACAAATCCATGCGGGGAAGAGCCTTTGTATAGCTACGAATCTTGCAATTTAGGCTCAATAAACTTGTATGCTCATTTAAGAGATGATGATGAGGGGAACAAAATTCTTGATTGGGAAGAATTAAAGAGAAGCGTAAGGATAGCAACTCAATTTTTAGATAATGTTATTGATGTGAATAAATTCCCGTTTGAAAAAATAGAAAAAGAGACTAAAGCTAGCAGGAAAATAGGCTTAGGTATAATGGGTCTTGCAGACACATTGTTTGCACTCAAAATACCTTACAATTCAGAAGAAGGTTTTGAAATGATGAGGAAAATAATGGAGTTCATCACTTTTAACGCTATGCTGAGATCAAGTGAATTGGCAAAAGAAAGAGGAGTTTTCCCGCTTTATCCTCAATCAAGCTATCCCGATGACATGCCTGTAGAAGGTTTTTATCACAAAGAAATTTGGACTCAAGATTGGAATAAGCTTGTTGAAATTATAAAAGAAAATGGTATGAGAAATGCTGAAGTCACAACAATTGCCCCAACCGGCAGTTTATCCATGCTTTGCGATGTTTCTTCTGGAATAGAACCTCAATATGCTTTAGTTTTTGAAAAAATTGTAACTATAGGAAGCTTTTACTACACTGATTTAGAATTTGAAAGGCAATTGAGGCTTGCAGGTTTGTATGAAGATTACATCTTGAAAAAAATAAAAGAAAATGGAGGAAGTGTTCAAGGTTTGAGCGAAATACCAGAAGAAATTAGAAAAGTTTTTGTAACAGCTTTAGACATACCTTGGTGGGACCATGTAAGGGCACAAGCCGAAATAACAAAATGGGTTTGTGCAGCTACAAGCAAAACAATAAACATGCCAAATTGGGTAATACCAGATGATGTGAAAAATGCATTTTTGTTTGCTTACAAGCTTGGGTGCAAAGGGATAACTGTTTACAGGGATGGTTCAAAAGTAAAACAAGTTCTTTATTCTCCGCCTTCAGAAGTCAAGAACAGACAAAAAGAAGTCATGAAATTGATTAAAAACAAGACTTTAGAAATTTTGAAGAGTTTTGGGATAGAAGTTTATGATTTTTGGAATAACACAGAAGAAGGGCCTAAGAAGATAAAAGAGTTTAAAGGAGATGCTTGTCCTGAATGTGGGTCTTCAAGAATAGTTGAGGATAGTGGATGTATAAAATGTATTGATTGCGGATGGAGTGCTTGCATAGTAGCTTAGTGAAGAAGATGGGCCACATTTATCTTTACACAGGCACTGGAGCGGGTAAAACAACAAATGCTCTTGGTCTTGCTTTGAGGTCAATTGGTCATAAACAGAAAGTTGTTATAATCCAATTCATGAAATACTGGAAAAATATAGGTGAATACAAGATAAGAAACAAACTCAAACCTTATTACGAGATTTATCAATTCGGAAGACCAGGTTGGCTTAAAGTTGATGGTAAGAATGAAATAAGGTATAGAGGGATGAAATTCAAAGTTAGGTCGGTTGAAGAGCTGGATAAAGAGCTTGCAAGAAAAGCTCTCAAGTTTGCAGAAGAAAAAATGCTCAAAGAGAAACCACACCTTTTAGTTTTGGATGAAATAAATCTTGCAGTTCATTTAGGTCTTTTAAAGGTAGAAGAAGTTCTTCAATTCTTAGAAAAAATTCCAAAAAGAACTCAAGTTGTTTTGACGGGAAGGTATGCGCCTAAAGAGTTGATAGAAAGAGCAGATTTCGTGAATGAAATAATTGAAGTCAAATATCCGAAAGAGTTCGTAACTACTAAAGGAATTCAATATTAAGCTTTCTTAACTCTTGGACCTTCTTTTGTATCTTCAACTAAGTAACCAAGAGATTTTATTTTTTCTCTTAAAGCATCAGCTTTTTCAAATTCACCCCTTTTCCTCAATTCTTCCCTTTCTTCAACGAGCTTCTTAATTTCTTCCGGAATTTCTTCTTTCTCAATTTCTTTTTGCAATATTCCAAAAATGTATCCAAGCTTTCTGAAAGTTTTGACTATTTTTTCTGCAACTCTTTCATTTATTTCATTTTTTTGCTTATCAAGCAATTTGTTCGTTTCGTTTGAGAGTTTGTACAAACAAAGAAGGGCTTTTGGTGTGTTGAAGTCATCATCCATGTATTCCTCAAACTCTTTTTCAATATCTTTCAAAAATTCCTCAAACTCTTTTTCACTTTCTGTTGTTTCCTTCCTTTTCTTTGCTTCTTGCAAATTTCTTAAGGTAGTGTACAACTTTTCAAGGTTTTTCTTACACTGCTCCAATTTTTCTTCGCTGTAATCTATAGGGCTTCTGTAATGTGAAGAAACAAAAAATAACCTAAGGGTTTCAGCATCATATTTCTTTAAAGCTTCCCTTATTGTAACAAAATTTCCAAGCGATTTTGACATTTTTTTGCCGTTAACTGTAAGAAAGCCTGTGTGAAGCCAATATTTCACAAAAGGCTTTTTTCCTGAAATTGCTTCCATTTGAGCGATTTCTGCTTCATGATGCGGAAAAATCAAATCTCTTGCACCACCATGGATATCGTATTGAGGTCCAAAATGTGCTTCAGTTATAGCAGTATCTTCTATGTGCCATCCAGGTCTTCCTTCAAACCAAGGGGAAGGCCATTTTGGTTCATCTGGCTTGGATCTCTTCCATAGGCAAAAATCCCCTTTATTTCTTTTGTTCACACTTTCATCAATCCTTGAAACAGCATCTTCAGCTTCTAGTGCAGTTCTCCCAGAAAGTTTTCCATATTCTTTGAACTTTGTTATATCGTAGTAAATACCGTCTTCTATTTGGTA
>JAWCEU010000051.1:0-3843 GCA_039092155.1 Candidatus Aenigmatarchaeota archaeon | reverse complement strand
TATCAACCTATCTAACTTTGCTTTTGATAAAAGATTGGTTTTGTTTTGTGTGTGATCTAAAAGTCCTATTCTTCTCACATTTGCAAAGTTAATGACATTCCAATTCAAAGGTTCTCCCGGATCGTTAATCAAAAGTTCTGAGATTTGGTAAGCTTCACTTCTTAATCTTTCCATTTTTATTTCGGCAAGGTAAGAAGAAGCAGAAGATAAGCTGTGAATCGAAAAATAAGTTACAAAACTTGAAAAAATTAGCATTGAAGTTATGAATTCAACAAAACTTATTTGAGATTTCACCTAAACACCCAAAAGATTCAATACTTTTAACAGCAACAATATTCCCCAGCAAGCCATTGTAAGTATGAGAGAATGTTTTAAGCCAGCTAGCAAAGACCTTTCTCTTATTTCACCCACTACCAAGCCGCAAGAAATTGCTATGATTGTGCTCATATAAAAGAAAATTGAAAGGTAGTAGCTTCCTATACTCCTTGAATCTTTAACTGCAAAAATGTATTTTGAAGGTAAGTTAAAGATTTCGCATATTAAGTCGTAGCTATCAGAGCAAGGGTTAACAAGACCCATTGCTTCAATGCCAGGAGATTGGAAAATCGGTAGCATTAGTCTATTTATCACAACCAATATCGCAACGAAGATGAAAGCTACAGCATAAATTAAAACAACATATTGATTTGTCACACTCATCCTTTCTTTTTCCACTTCATTCAATTCAGTCAAATTATCAACAAGCGAACTTAAAGTTGAAATGATATCCCCTCCTGTGAAATAAGACTCTTTTAGTATCCTTAAAGCTATAGAAAGCTTTCTACTTTTGCTCACTCTTTTCTCAAATTGGTCTAAAACTTTATTTAAAGGCATGTTCCATGAAATTTGATTCCCAATTTTTTTCAGTTGTTTTGAGAGCTCGCCATAATCAAGCTTGCTACAGTGAAGAATTGCTTGATGAAGAGGAATTCCAGAGCGAAGATTTTCTACCAAATCTCTCAAGAAAAGTGGCATTTTTTCTTCCATTTCTCTCAAAGCCCTTTCCCTTTGATACTTTAGAAATATGAAAGGCAAAATCAACATGAAAGCGAAAAGTATGAAAGCGTTTGAAATTACACCAAACCTTGTTGTTTCGTCTGCAGAAAAAATTCCAATTGAAATTAAGAAAATGGTAATTGTAGATGATATCAAAACAATCTTTTGCTCTGTTGTAAGATTTATTTTCATCACTCACCACTTGGACAAGAAGATTTTACTAAATAAATGAAAATAGCTGAAATAAGTGGCAAGAAAATAAATATGAGGAAAAATTGCAAGAAAATAGTTTGTGCGCCAACACCGCTTATTCCACTCACTATAGAAGTTAAAATCAAGAAGAATATTGCACCAAGGATTACCGCAGATATGTAAATTTCTAAGTAGATTGAGATTTGGTGGGAAAATTCTTTAAGCTTATTTCTATATTCAACTAGAAAGCTTCTAGCTTTTTCTTTCAAATAAATTTCAATATCTCCTCCTGTTAAATTGGTTGAAAGAATCCCCCACAAAAGTTCAGTTAAATTTTTTGAAGGAGATCTTTCAATAGCTCTCTCTATTGCTTTATTAACATCCAACCCAAACATTTTTATTTCATTATTGATTAAGCTTATTTCTTTTGTTATTTCCCCATACTCTGAAAAATTTGAAAAAATTTCAAAAACTTTGTGAAGAGGCAATTTTGTGCTCACCAAAGTTGAAAGGTGAATTGTTGCGAAAGAAATTTGACTATCGATCTGCTTACTTTTTTGAGATATCAAAATTTTTGGGTAATTCACATAAATTATGAACAAAAAAACTAGGAGGAAAGAAGATGCTGTGATTGCCGAGAGAAAACTGAACAAAAAGTTTTTTAATAAGTAGGCAAAAATCGTGGAAAAAACCGGTAAACTTACCACAAAAGCAAATGTTGTAAAAAAAATGCCTCTAGCCAAGAATTCTTTTGTGGAAAGTTTTATACCAGCTTTTTTCAAATCCATCTTCAAAGTTGGAAAATAGGGTAAAGCAAAATCTACTAAAGGGTAAAAAAAACTTGCAAAGCTTGAAATAACCATTTAAAAACCTCCTTGAATAATTGCTAAAAGCTGGTTTGGGTTTTTGTAGTAGAAGTTTACAATTCTTGCAAAATCTTCAAATTCTAAAATATTGTTTTTCACCATCCAATCTAAAACAATCATCCTCCTTTCTATTTCTTCTTTTATCTCTTTCTCTGTGAGACCAGAAGATTCTGAAATTTTTTTAAGAATTGCGCTTTTCCCACAAATTTCAAAACTATCTTTAATGGAATTCCATTTAAAGATTTGGTTGAAAATTGGAGTCTTAGTTTCTTCATCAAGACCAACAACTTCTAAAATTTCAGTAACTCTTCTAACTTGTTTGTTTCTATGTCTTGTCATTAAAAGGAAAACAATGACATCAGCACCTGCAACCAAGCTTGGTGGCAAACTTATTGGTGGTGTTGTAAGTCTGTCTAACAATTTTGATATGTTCTCTGCATGAATCGTTGCTAAGCTTGGATGTCCTGTAGCCATTTCTTGGAATAGAACGTAAGCTTCTTTACCTCTAACTTCACCAACTATTATGTAATCTGGTCTTTGCCTTAAACTTTCTTTTAGTAAATCGAACAAATCTATTTCACCATATTTTTTACCTATTTCAGTTGCAATAGCAGTTCTAGCAACTTGTGGAACCCAGTGGGGATGAGGTAATTTAAGTTCAGGTGTGTCTTCAATTGAAACGATTTTCATTTCAGGTCTTATGAACATTGAAAGGATATTTAAAAGTGTTGTTTTGCCTGAAGCTGTCCCACCACAAACAAGAATGCTTTTACCCATATCAACAACGAACCAAAGGTAAGATAAAATTTTTATGTCAAGAGTGTTGTAAGCCAATAAGTGAACTGGAGTTAAGGGTTTTTCTGTGAATTTTCTTATTGTGAAATTGCTTCCCCTTCTCGCTATATCTGTAGCTAGAGTTGCTTGAACTCTGCTTCCATCCGGCAAAGAACCTGAAAGGAGTGGCTCAGCTATTGAAACAGACTTTCCACAAATTTGGGCAAGCCTCATAACAAAAGAATCAAGCTCATCTTGATTTTCAAAGACGATATTCGTCATCAAAGAACCTAAGTTTGGATTTCTGTGGAAAACAAAAACAGGAATGCCTACACCGTCGCAACTTATATCTTCTATTTCTTCATCATTCATCAAAGGTTCTATTTTACCTAAACCTATGAAATCTCTTTCTATGTAGTACTGCAAAATTTTCATTTCGTTTTCGCTCAATTTTATCCTGAAAGATTTTGCTATTTGTGAAATTTGTGACCTCAAATATTCTTTAGCTTCAAAAGTTTTAAGTTTTGAAAATTCTACATCTAACCTTTCTTCCATTATTTCTTTGATTTTCTTTAGAACTTCGCTCAACTTTTGTGTTAAAGGTGGTTCAACAACTTCATACACATACCTCTTCTCTTTTTCATCAAAATAAATTTTAGCATATGCTAAAATTGGTTCTCCTTTAGCAGGCTTTCTAGGTATTAAAGGTTGTACCAAAGAAATTTTCTCAATTTCAGTTTCTGAAAATTCAACAGGCTTAATCGTTGAAGGAATTCTTGGTATTTCTATTCCTTCTATAATTTTCTTTTCTTCCTTTTTCACTTCTTTTTCTTCCTTTGCCACAATAGGCACAACAATTGGCTGAGGCTGAACAATTTGAATAGTTTGTTGCTGTGGTTTTGGAGTTTGGAAAGTTTGGAGTTTGATTTTACATCCATTTATTAACCTTCTTATAAAAACTTGAAGTGGGTTCATC
>JAWCEU010000050.1:0-3944 GCA_039092155.1 Candidatus Aenigmatarchaeota archaeon | reverse complement strand
CAAATTCATAGATTACCCTGTAAAAATGCTTGGAAGAAATCATAGAATTTTGTTCCACGACCCAATTTCAGCGTTGAGTATTGGTTTTGGTTGCGATGGTTTAGAAGGAGTTGTTTCAGCATATCTTCATCTTGTTGTTGATTATTATTGCTCAAAATATCCGGTGATTAAAAAAATAATTGAATATTTACTTTAATTTAACTTTCATGAAATCAAAAGCAACTTTTGTGTTTGGGAATATTTTCTTGGCTTCTTCTTCCAACTCTCTCACATCAGTGTAACGCCTGCTTATGTGAGTCAAGATCAATTGCTTTACATTAGCTTCCTTAGCTATTTTTGCAGCTTGTTTAACGTCAGCATGAGCTTTACCTTCTTCTTCCTCAAGGAAAGTTCCGTCATGAATGAGCAAGTCGGCATTCTTTGAAATTTTAAGGATGTTTTCGCAAGGCTTTGTATCTCCCGAATAAACAATTTTTAACCCAGGTTTGAGATTTGCAACATCTTCTATTTTCACTTCCCTTCCTTTATATTCAACTCTTCCAACCCTTTTCAATTTTTTCAACCAAGCACCACTTTTCAGCCCAAGCTCTTTAAGTTTTTTTGTATCTATATTCCACCTTGGTTTTTCTTGAAAACAATAAGCTACAGCTGGAACTGTATGTAGCACTGGGATTGATAAAATTTGGTATTCTTCAGTTTCATCGATAACTTCAAGCTTATTGCCTTCAAAAGGTACATTTATCGCTTTCAACGGAAACCTCAAACCAAAATAACCCAAATCCAAAATATTTGAAACAAATTTTTCTGCTTCAGGACCAAAAATCTTCAACTCATTTTTTCTTTTTTCTAAGCTCATGGTTTGAATTAAAGGAATTAAGCCAGCGAAATGATCGGCATGCCAATGTGTTATGAAAATTTTGTTTATTTGCATGAAACTTATTCCAGATAACATCAATTGCTTTTGCGTACCTTCGCCGCAATCAAAGAGTAGAGTATCTTTTTCTCTGCTGAAATATTCTAAAACTATGGCTGGGTGATTCCTTTCCTTGCTTGGAATTCCTGAAACTGTACCAAGAAAAGTTACACTTATCATACCAAGCTCTCCTTTTCAAAATATTCTCTCAAAAAAATTCCAAAATTTTCATATTTTTTCACGAGTTCAACGATTTTATCAACTTCTGTGATTATTTCAAAACCTTTTGAAAGACTTTCAGCTATATGCTCAGGAATGCCTTTAGCTTTAAGGATTTCCGGACTTACATTCAAGCTATGAAAGATTTTTTCACTAGCTTTTTTGAAAACTCTTTCAATTTCAACAACCCAATTCAAACCTTCAACGAATGGCCCATTTATGGCAATTTTCTTGTATTTGTTCAAAAACCTTTCTGAATCGTCCAGATCAAAAACTTCTGGCCCAATCCTTTTTTGAATGAAAGGTAAAGAATGAACTTCCATTTCTAACAAAATTATACAAAAATTTTCTTCATCCGTATAATAATCATTCCTCAAAACTTTGAATTCATACCTTTTTTCTTCCAAAATCCTTTTCATCCTTTCTGAGAATTTTCTCAATTGAGGCCAAAGGATGTCTGGAACAACCTTAGGTGGCTCAAATTTTATTAGTATGATTTCAGTCCCTCTCCTTGAAAGCTTTTCTCTTAATTCTCTTTCACTTATCGGTTCAACTTTTTTTGGGAAAAAGAAGCTTTCATCTGGCCTTGAAAGAAATTCTTTAGCCAATTTTTTAAACTTGAAAAAATTTTCTGCAGAAACAGCAGCTGCAGTATTCCTATTTTTATCAGTAGGGTCAATCAAAATTAAAACTTGTTTTGGGAACATTTTTTTCAACTTGAAATATTCCTCTTTCTTATAGAAATTTTCCAAATCTATGATTTCACCAGGTTTCCAGTTCAAAACATTTTTCAAAACATTCAAAAAGCTTTTATACTTGATTATCAAAAGCTCGCAAACATAGCCTGAAAAACCTTGGGTCTTTGCATCTGCCCCATAAATTTTGTTAGCAGTTAAAAATTGTTTCAAAAGTCTTACTTCTCCGGAAAGTTTCAAAGGAAGTTTTTTCTTCAAGTATTTCACATGGAATGGTGTTCTGTCAACAGCAGACTTAAGCTTTTCCGGACTTTCAACTTTGAAGCAAGGAACAATATCAATTCTAGTTTCGTTTACTTTACCCGAAACATAAGGATGTTGGGCATATTGAATTGAATAGCTCCCATTCAATGCTTCAATAACCCTTTTTCCAACTTCTAAGCCAAATTCTTCCAGTTTTTTTATGTCAATATTGGGAGGGAAAAGGATGAAAACATCGAACTCCTTTTTCCCAGGAAGCCATGTATCCCTAGTTACACTACCCGCTACCATTGGAGTAGCGTTATATTTTTTGCTCTCTTTCTTAGCTATTTTCAAGCATTTTTTGATCAGAGAAAAAAGCTTTTCTTTCTCTTCTTTTGAAGGCGTTATTTTCTTTAAAACACTTCTCAGCACTTTTGCATGTTTCATATTTAATTCATATTTTTCTGGAGAGATAAAAGAGTTGTGAAATTTTTTTCAATTTACCACTAAAAAATAGTAAAGCTTAAATATGAGTACTACCATATAGTAACATATGAAAGAGGAAAATGAAAACATAAGATTTTTCCAAGAGCAGTTGCTCGAAGCACAGCAAGCTTTATTCTTTGCAAGAACAATAAAACAAGCAAGATTCTTGCAGAATAAAATAAAGTATTTGAGGGAAAAGATAAAAGAGATGGAAAAGAAATAGCTAGTTGTTTTTCATTAGCTCAGCTAAACTTTTCAAGTTAACATCTTTTGCTTTTTCCCATAAAACTTTCATATAATTTTCAACCATCTTAACGAAACAAGGGTCTTTCGACCAAATTGATTGAAAACCAAACCCATTTCCATGCTCAATTTTTATTGAAACTTCTTTTCCATCAATAACCAAAACTCTTGGATGATGCTCAATTTCAAAGAATTTCAACTTTATGTCATTTTCAAGGTACCATTTAATTCCAAGCAGCTTTTCTTTTTCTATTTTTGTCAAAATTAAGTGAACATCTACTTTTCTCTTTTTACATTCAAGTAAAGCTTCCCTATAGCTAGAGGAGTAAGATAACTTACAAACATCAAAAACGCTTTTCTTCGCTTTTTTAAGAAGTTCTACACTTCTCTCCAAATTTTCCATGTAACTTTCACTCCTTTGAACCCAAACACCTTCTATCTCATCTTCATCCATTTCTATTGGCTTTAAAATCCTACCCACTAAATAAGCTTTTTTCTTCAAATCAAGGAGTTCTTCTTTTTTCGCTTTCAAAAAATTTTTTATAACATAGCTTGGCGCAATCACCTTGAATCTTTTCGGTCTTTCATCCAAAACTTCAATTAATTGTTTTTTCATCAAATTTTCAAGTGTAGAATAAATTTTGGATTGTGGTATTCCAGCTTCTTTGCTTATTTCTAAAGCCTTAGCTTCTCCTAAAAGGGCAAGTGTGACATAAGCTTTTGATTCATATTGAGTTAAGCCAAATTTCTGCAAAACTTGAGCAATTTCTTCCTTTTGCATCGATTATCCTTTTTTCTATTTAAGATAAATTTCTTTTCCACTCCAAGAAGGGGTGACAATTCGAATTTTTGCCACTGAAAGTGGTGGCTTACATTCTTTTACTAACAAGTGGTATCTTTTGTAAGTGAAAAGATGAAACGATCGAAGAAAAAGATTTTATTTAAACTCTACAACTTTTTAAAGAGGGAAATGGAAAGGGAAGAAATCCTTAACACTTTACAACAACTCGGCTTAACTCTATATGAAGCTAAAGCTTATTCTTCTCTTGTTCTCTTTGGGCCTTCTTCTGCAAACGATTTGAGTAAAATAGCTGAAGTCCCAAGGTCAAAGATTTACGATGTTTTGGCAAGCCTTATGTCAAAGC
>JAWCEU010000005.1:0-14087 GCA_039092155.1 Candidatus Aenigmatarchaeota archaeon | reverse complement strand
CTAAATGTTACGCTTGCCCTTTTTTTGAATTTTGCGAGTACGAGAAGAAAAATCTTTATAATCGCAAAAAATAATTATGGTGCTTGAAGAAATTGAGATAAGAGAAGCAAGGAAAGAAGATTTCGAAGATATTGTAAGGCTTTGGAAGAAGCTAACGGATTATCACCATAAGCTTAATAGCAAAAGATACTTGTCTGGGAAAGAAAGGGAAGAAAAAATAAGGCAAAGCTTGGAAAAATTTTTCGCAAAGAAGAGAAGGAATAGAAAATTTTTGGTGGCTGTTAAAAAAGGAAAGCCTATTGCAATAATGCTTGGCTCAATTCGCAAATCTCCAAGCTATTTGTATGAAAAGAGATTTGGAGAAATAGATGTAGCTTTCGTTGAAGAAAAATTCAGGAGAAAAGGAATAGGAAGAAATTTGTTTGAAGAATTGTTGAAATGGTTTAAGAAAAGAAAAATAAAGCTCATTGAAGTTTTGGTGGATTCTAAAAATGAGATAGGAATTTCAGCTTACAAGAATTATGGCTTTTCAGAAGTTTCGAAAAGAATGGCTCTTGAAGAAAGTTAAAGGATATTTGGAGAAAAAGCTAAATTAAGTTTGATGGATCAAATCAATTGGCACACTTTGGAAAAAGAAGAAGTTTTAAAGGCTCTTGAAAGTGATGAAAAAGGGTTGAGCGAAGAAGAAGCCAAAAAGAGGCTTGGAAAATTCGGCTTCAACAGAATCGAAGAAAAGAAGAAAATCTCTCCTCTCAAAATTTTCTTAAGGCAATTCAAAAGTTTTTTAATAGCTATATTGCTTGTTGCTGCAATAGTTTCTTTTTTGCTGAAAGAATTTCTCGATGCTTCAGCTATAGTTGCGATTTTAATGCTTAACGCTTTCCTCGGCTTTTACCAAGAATACAAAGCAGAAAAAGCTATGGAAGCTTTGAAGAAGATGATGGTGAAAAAAGTCAAGGTTTTGAGAGAAGGTAAGCAAACGGAAATTTCTTCAGAAGAGATTGTACCAGGAGACATAATAGTTTTAGAAGAAGGTGAAACTATTCCTGCCGATGCTCGTTTAGTAGAAGCGTTCAATTTAGCTACGGACGAATCAACTTTAACCGGAGAATCAACTCCAGTCGAAAAGCAAACCAAACCAATTCAAGATTTGCCAATAGCTGAAAGGAGCAACATGGTCTTCATGGGAACTTATGTTGCTAGAGGAAGGGGGAAAGCAGTGGTTGTTCAAACAGGCATGAACACAGAACTAGGAAAAATAGCGAAAGAGATTGAAGAAGAGGAAGAAGAAACTCCTTTGCAGAAAAAACTTGATAAATTTGGAAAATGGCTTGGCTCTTTAGTCCTTTTAATTTGTTTGTTTGTTTTCATTTTAGGTTATTTAGAAGATTTGAATATCGTTGATGATTTCTTCACAGCAGTGGCTTTAGCAGTTTCGGCAGTTCCAGAAGGCTTGCCAGCAGTTGTTACAGTAGCTTTAGCTTTAGGAGTTAACAAGATGGCCAAAAGAAATGCCTTGGTTAGAAAGCTTTCTGCTGTTGAAACCTTAGGATGCACAACTGTGATTTGTGCTGATAAAACAGGGACGATGACAGTAAATGAGATGTGTGTTAAAAAAATTTGGTGTTCTGGCAAAGTTTACGAAGTTTCCGGCACAGGCTTTGAGCCAAAAGGAGAATTTTTGTTAGGTGGAAATAAAATAGATGTTTCGAAAAACAAAGACCTCATGCTTTTGATCAAAGCAGGAGTTTATTGCAATCACACAACTCTTGAATTGAAAGAAGGGAAGTGGCATGTCGTTGGAGACCCAACTGAAGGCTCTTTAGTTGTTTTGGCTTCCAAAGCTGGTCTTGCTAGGAAAGAAGAGCCTGTGTTTGAAATTCCATTTTCTTCTGAAAGGAAGCTTATGACAACAGTTTACAAAGAAGGGGAAGAGTTTGTGGTTTTCACGAAAGGTGCTCCTGAAAAAGTTCTTAAAATCTCTTCTTTTTTGCTCAAAGACGGTAAAAAAGAAAAGTTGAGCGAAGAAAAAAAAGCAAAAATAAACTTGGAAATGGAAGAAATGGCAAAGCAAGGCTTTAGAGTTTTAGCTTTAGCTTACAAGAAAATCAAGAAAGTTGAAGAAAAAAATTTAGAAAAAAATTTAACTTTTCTTGGATTTGTTGGGATGATAGATCCTCCTAGACCAGAAGTTAAAAAGGCAATAGAAATTTGCAAAGAAGCTGGAATAAAGGTTGTTATGGTAACTGGCGACCACAAACTCACAGCTTTGGCAATAGCAAGAGAAATAGGATTGACAGAAGACCAAGAAGTTTTAACTGGAGAAGAGCTTGATAAAATGAGCGATGAAGAGCTTGAAGAAAAAATCGAAAAAATTTCAATATACGCAAGAGTTTCACCTCAACACAAGTCAAGAATAGTTAAGGTTCTGAAGAAGAAAGGTCATGTAGTTGCTGTTACTGGAGATGGAATAAACGATGCTCCTGCTTTGAAAAAAGCTGACATTGGAGTTGCGATGGGGATTAAAGGAACAGATGTTGCAAAAGAAGCAAGTGACATGATTTTGCTTGATGACAATTTTGCTACAATAGTTAATGCTGTGGAAGAAGGAAGAGGAATTTACGATAACATAAGGAAGTTTGTTAGGTTTTTGCTTTGTATCAATTTTGATGAAATAGCTTTAATAACGGCTGCAATTCTTTTATCAACATTAATACCAAATTTACCTTTGCCTTTATTGCCTTTGCAAATTCTCTGGATCAACCTTGTTACAGATGGTTTACCAGCTCTGGCTTTGAGTACAGACCCTTACGAAGAAGGTTTGATGAAAAAGAAGCCAAGAAACCCGAAACAAGGAATTTTGCACGGCATGCTCCTCTTCATATTAACAGCAAGCTTAGTAAATTTCATTTCCACATTCACCATTTTCATCTGGAGCTTTAATTCAGGCTACAGCCAAAAAGAAATAAGGACTATGGTTTTCTGCACAGCAGTTTTCTTCGAGCTTTTCTTCGTTTTCAATTGCCGCTCAGAAAACAAATCGGTTTTCAAGAAAGGATTTTTAGACAACAAAAAGCTTTTGGTAGCTGTTTTGATTTCTTTCTTCTTGCAGTTGATGGTAGTTTACCTTCCCTTCTTCCAACAAGTTTTTGAAACATCTCCAATTGGGATGAAGGAAATGTTTTTAGTTCTTGCAATGAGTTCTTTGGCCTTTTTGGTCTTACCCGAAATTTTCATGAATAGAGATTTGAGATTCAGAAAAATTGAAAGTTAAACTACTTTCTAAAAACAAAAATCAGAAGGATAATCAAAATTGAGAAAATCAAAAGTAAAGATATGGAAGAGGCTACAAGAACAAATGCACCTGTAAAAGGAGTTGAAAATACGGCTGTAGATGGTGTATATTCTGGGATTGGAAGTTGGATGTAAGATGATATCCTCTTTACTTCTATGTAAGCACCGTAGCTAAGAATACATGCAAAAAAAGAGAGTGTTAATGAAATGGTGGTAATGATAATTAATGAAACCAAAAATTTATTATACTTCATCACTATTTCTTTTCATTTTTAGTTTTAAATAATCTACTACATAAGGTATTAGTGGTGCAAGCGTGAGTGCTATCAATAAATTGAATGGGTAGACATTGGGTGGTTCGAATGGATTTCCTCCAGATGGCCATTGAATTTTTAGCATATCACACAAAACATGCCCACAATATTGTATGGAAGTCCAAATAGTTGTTGTAGCTACAGACCCTATAACTCTGCTCACATACTTTTCAATTCTTTCAGTTGCTTTAAATTTTTTGATAAAAGTTTCACCAATTACAGCACCTACACCTCCAGGAGCAATTGGGTTAACTATTAATTTCTCTGGCAGGTTAACAGGTATGTATTCATTCTGGCTTACTATAAGTGGTATATAAGGCAAGTCTGGATTTCTTGTAATGGCCCTGTAAAAAGCTGGTAAGCCATAAGTGACAATACCACAAACTGTCCATTTTTGGACCCTCTTATCTTTAAAAGTTTCTTTTGTAGTATAAAGAGCTCTATCAACAAAATCTTTAATCTCGTACAACCTTTTTGTGAGATTTTTATCTAATTTCATATGAAGTTAATTTTTTCGTAAACATAAAAATTTATTCGATTGAAAGTTAGCTACACCTCAAGGAGTTAAAAATCTTTATGCTGAGCTTCATTTCAAAAGCTTTTCATGAAACTGGAAAAATTTTTTGTAGGAATAATTGCAGTAGCTCTGCTTGCTTGTTCGGCTCAAGCTATAAGCGTAAACATAAGAGAAGGCGAAATATCACAACTTGAACCTCAAGAAATTTTTGTGAATTTTGGAATGTTGACAGGAGCTATAACTTTTAGGCTTGGTAATTACACTTGGCCCGCTAAAGAAATTTGGCTCGTGCCGATTGGTACAAACCCAAGCCAATTCAAATCAAACAGCACTTACCTTGAAATTCCAGATAACATAACTTACACAACATGCAAAACAAGCGTTTACTACAACTCAACTTACGGCTTTGCTTTCAAATCTTTAGCAGAAATCTTGCCAAACGGAAGTTTTTGCATCTTAGCTTACAACGGGACTTACGATTTGATTGCTAAGTACTAGTGATGCTATGAAAGCTTCGCTTGCAATTTTCATCCTTTTGCTTTTTTTAATTTTCATGATTTTAAAAAATGAAAAAATTTCTTACACAGGGCAAGTTTTGAAGAATGAAGAAAGCAGCGAAAGATGGAGAGTTGTGGCAAGAGTTGAGGTTTTGAACGGCAAAATAGTGAAAATAACGAAAACCGATTTAAATTTCGGGAAATAAATATAAAAAAGAGAAGATGAATTTCAAAAGCTTTTTGAGCTTGCTTTACCGCATTTTTGGTTTGAAGAGAAACCTTAAAATTGGGCTTTACGGTGAGACTGGAGTAGGAAAAACAACTTTAGCGAACAGGATTTCTCTTGATTGGACTGGTGAAGAAATAGGTAAAGTTACAGGCATACCCCATGAAACAAGGAAAGTCCAAAAAAAGGAAAAAATTGAAATAAAAGTTGGGAAGAAAAAATTGATTTTGACAATTTTGGACATGCCTGGTTTGTCGACTAAAGTTGATTATCGAAGCTTTTTGAAATATGGCTTATCAAAAAAAGAAGCAAGGAAGAGGGCAAGGGAAGCTACAGATGGAGTCATAGAAGCAATAAAATGGTTGAGTAATGTTGATGCTGTTTTAGCAGTTATGGATGCAACTCGCGACCCATTAACTCAAGTCAACATAACTCTTTTAGGAAACTTGGAAGCAAGGAAAATCCCTGTGATAATTGTTGCCAACAAGATTGATAAAAAAGGAGCGAAGCCAGAGTTGATAAGGGAAGCATTTCCAACTTATCCTGTTGTTGAAATTTCTGCCTTGAAAGGGAAAAACATGGATTCTCTTTACGAAGCTATAGCTAAGTATGTGAGGGGAGGTTGATGAAACTCAAGTTCGATTTCGTCTCTTCAGCAGTTCTTGAAGAAAAACCAAGAGAAAAAAGGATAAACTTCATCTTGAACAAAGTTAAAGACGGAACAATTTTGGTTACAGATGGAGTCATGAGCCCGGAAGAAGAAATGGAGTTGATTAAAGAAACAATGAGAAGGGTTGACGACGGCTTTCCAGGAATTGAAGTTGCAAGTTTAAAGAAACCAGCAAAAGGTTTAACAAAATTGGCTGAAAAAATCTCTGAAAGCAAAGATAAAATAGCAACATTTTTCGCGAGCATTTCAGGGAAAAAAGATGTTCAAACTAGCTTGAAAACCGGCTTGACTTTGATAGGGCCAGCTAAATACATAAAAGAAATTAAGAAAAATCCGAATTCTTTTTCCGTTTTGGCTGAAATAAAGAAGAAGGTATGAGCATGCACAAATGCGTTAGGTGCGGAACAATTTATTCGGATGAAGACTCTTCAATTTTAAGAGGTTGCACGAAATGTGGTTCAATTTTCTTCTTCTACTTGAAAACTCAGCAAGATTTGGTTGAAGCCAAAGAAATAGAAGAAGAGTTTCAAGCTAAGGAGAAAAATTTGGAAGAAGAGCTTCAGAAGAAGATTGAAGAGAAGAAAGAGGAGGAAATTAAAAAAGAAGTCAAGAAGAGGGAAATAAAGTTTGGTGTAGAAACGATAAGAATCCCAAGAGAAGGGGTTTATGAAATAAACTTGGATGCTTTGATGAAGAAAAAGCCTTTGATAATTTTGGAAAAAGGAAAAATTTACCTCATTCACTTGCCTTCTGTTTTTGAGACTCAAGATTAGATGTAAGAAAAATTATGTTTGAGTAGGCAAAGAAGGTGGTTGAGGAACGAATCTTGTTCTCAAAAAAATTGCGACAAAAACACCAATCAAAATTATTAAACTCAAGTAATAAATGAAATCTTGAGAAACTTCTTTCGATTCTAACTTCAAAACTTCTTGTGGAAGTTTGGTTTCAATCATTTTACCACTCCCACACCTGAAACAAACTTCTTCTCCATCTTCACAAATGCAATTTGATTTCAAAACTTTCCACTCCTTACAAAAATAAATGTTTTTTCCATTTTCAGCAATCCCAGAAATTTTTTCTATTTCTTCTTCAGAAATTTCCAAAGCTCCAACTTCTTTTAAAAAAGAAAGTTCAGTTCTAACCAAACTTTTCCAATCATAATTTTTCGGTTCAATAAAAGAAGGTAAAGGCTTTCCTTCTTCACTTAAGCTATAAGGCAAGAGAAAAATCAACTCTTTTTTGACTCTTTCAAAAATCACAGAAACTCTTTCATCGAAATGAGATTTTGTGAAGATGAAATCTTGCTCTATAACACAAGTTTTTTCTGAGCAAAGGCTTTCAATTTTTTGGATGTTCAGCTTTAAGCTACCAATTGTTAGCCTGAACTCGTAATCTGGAGAAAAACAAGCTAGAGCAATTTCTGGGAATAGAAAAAAAGCCAAGACAAGAGCAAGTTTTTTCATAAATTTATTTTTCGATTTAAATAACTTAACCATGGGTGTTTGCAAAATTTGTGGTAAAAATTCAAAGCTTGTATCAAATTTCTTGGGCTTGTGTAGAGAATGCATTCTCAACAAACAAGAGAAAGCTTTAGAAATTGCTAGAAAAGCTCATGAAGTTTCAAGGAGAGAGTTCGGCTTAACTCCTTTTGTTCCAAGGGATGAGAAAGGAGTTAAATGTCTTGGTTGTGGGAATGAGTGTGAAATTGTTGAAGGAGAAAAAGGTTACTGTAGCTTAGTTGAAAATAAAAACGGCAAACTTGTAAGGCTTGCTGGAACAAAAGAGGAAGGTTTGTTGGAGTGGTATTACGATGCATTGCCAACAAATTGCGTTAGCATAAATTTTTGTCCTGCAGGAACAGGTTGTGGCTATCCGAAATTTGCTAAGAGGAAAGGCGTAGAGTATGGTTATTTCAATTTAAGCGTTTTCTACGGAGCTTGCAATTTCAATTGCTTGTTTTGCCAAAATTGGCACTTCAAGCATTTGACTCAAGAATTAAAGCCTTTGGTTTCTTCTCAAGAGCTTGCAAAGAAAGTTGATGAAAGAGTTACTTGCATTTGTTTTTTCGGCGGTACGCCAGACCCTCAACTTTCGCATGCAATAGAAACTTCAAAGCTAGCTTTGAAAGAAAAGAAAGATATATTGAGGATTTGCATGGAATCTAATGGCAACGCCAACTGGGAGTTGCTGAAAAAATTTGCAAAAATTTCTTTCAAAACTGGAGGAAACATAAAATTTGATTTGAAATTTCCAAGAGCTTCTCCTTTAAATCTTGCTTTGACAGGAGTTTCAAACGAAAAGACTTATGAGAATTTTGAAAAGTTGGCAAAATTTCAAAAGAAAAGGGAAATCCCTTTTTTAACTGCAAGCACTTTGTTAATCCCTGGCTATGTCACTGAAAGAGAAGTTGAAGAAATTTCAAGTTTCATAGCAAGCTTGGACAAGACAATCCCTTATTCTTTGCTAGCTTTTTATCCCCATTTCATGATGCAAGACTTGCCTTTGACTTCAAGAAAGCTGGCTGAAAAATGCTTAGAGGTTGCGAGGAAAAATGGTTTGGAAAATGTGAGGATTGGAAATGCTCACTTGCTCGTTTAGAAAAGTATTTAAGGCTGGAAAATAAATAAAAAATTAAATGAACCCCAATACCCAAGTGAGGCATTCCAAGCTTTTGAGGTATTGGATAGCTTTTGTACCATGCCTCACAATTAAGGGTTAATTGGGGATGATTCCTCCTTTTTAAATCCAATGGATGACCCTAATATCATTTGCTTGTTTTCAAAGGCCGATGAGATAGGGCATGACTTAACCCCTAAGGGTAGACTGATCGACACCGGTATTGAGTCCTCTGCCCCTCAAATTCGGGAAAGAAAAAAGGAGAAAAAGGTCGACACCGGTTTTTCACCTAATTCTTCTATTTCCCCGAAATCAAAAGAGGCCAGCTTCTTTATCTTTTCTCACTTTTTCTTCAAGCTCAGGCTTAAGCTTTATCAAACTTTCAAAAATTTTTTCGTAGTATTCTTCTGAAATTAAATTCTCGTCCCTCAACTCTTTCAAAAGGATGAACGAGTCTATGGTTATTTCATCATTTTTCTTCATTTGTTCGCCTTGACATTCTTTTTTCAAATTCCCCTTTCTACAAGCTTCACAAAGAACTCTTGCGACCATGTTGTAAATTTCAGCCACAACTATTTGCTCAGGATAAGCTATACTTTGCATTTTAGCAACTTCTTCTTTCATCTTTTCAACTAAACTTTTAACTGCAAAAAAAGCACAATCTTGCATAATTTAAATTTAAGTTGAAACAAATAATTTATATCCCAAACTCAAAATAGAGAAAGTGAGGAAGAAGATGAAAGAAGAGCAAAAGCTTGTTAAAGAAGTTATAACGGGGAATGCTGTTCCTAAGAGCATTAGCTTGATTGAATTGGAGAAAAATTATGCTATTCTTGCTGAAATGTTTGCAAGGCTTATAGATAGAGTTAGGATAATAGAAGATGATTTGGAAAAGCTTGAGAAAAAAGTTGCTTTGCTTTTAGTTGAAAGGGAAGAGAAGAAGAACAACAAAAATTCGAACAAAATTTCCGCTTAAGCTAATAGAAAAGTTTAAATCTTTTAATTACTTTTAAGTAATCACCATGAACAACGAAAGTATAATTGAAATAAGCGAAGTTTTGGGTTCTGCGAAAAGAACATTGCTTTTGTTTTTGTTGAATAGCCAGCCGATGAGCTACACACAAATAGAGAAAAGTTTCAAGAAGAATGAAGTTAAAATAGGGAGCAGCGAAATTTACAAGCATTTGGATGTTTTGTTGAAGCATCGCTACATAGCCAAGAAAGGAAAAATTTATTTGATCACTTTGAAAGGGAAAAAGCTGGTTGAAAGTTTGAGTTCTTTGGAAAAAATACCACCAACAGTTCCAAAGCTTGAAATGGTTTTTTAGTAAACTATTTAAAATTTTTCAGCCTTTTTTCTATTGCGTAGAGAAAAAACTGCTATAGCTTATGCATATGTGCTTAAAAAGTTTAAGGTTTTATTACTAATAGGTATGAAAATGAATTTGAAACTGTTGTTTGTAATAACTTCAATGATAGGGATAATCCTTTTGACAAATTTTGTTCAGCTAGTTCAAGCTCCTAAACCATTAAGAGGTTTTGTGATAAGCTTGCCTTCTTTGGTTGAAGCTTCACCAGGAGAAACTTTAACGATAAATGGAAGCATTTTGAACATCGGTATTTATTGGCTTCGCGACTTCAACATCTCAATTTCAGGATTGCCTGAAGATTTCGAAGTAAAAGTTATTCCAGAAAAGTTTGAAGTTGTGAAGATTTTGAGGGAGTGGAATCCTGAAAAAGGAGTTTACCGCGTTCCTGAAAAGTTTTGGATTGAAATCAAAGTTCCAGAAAATGCGAGCGGAGTTTACCTTGTGAGCGTGAAGGGAAAAGAATGGTGGAGCTGGAAGAAAGTTGAAAATTCAACTCAATTTGCTTTGAAAATTTCTGCACCGCCAAAACTTTCAATCTCAGAAATAGTTGTGCCTGAAAAAGTTGTTGAGTTTGAAGAATTCAACATAAGCTTTGAAGTTAAGAATGAAGGTTTAACCAATCAAACTGTTTCAGTCAAAGTTATTGCACCAGAAGACTGGGAAGTAAGGCCTGGTGTTCAAGATTTAATGGTTGAAGCCGGAACTTCTAAGCTTGTTGTTTTCACTTTAAAACCAACAAACACTTCCGGCAATATTTCGATTTTCATGGAATATCCATTCAAAGCTCAAATCTTGAATTTAACTAAAGCAGGGCCTTTCATAGTGCCAGCTATGGCTGAAGAAGAAGTTCCTCCGCTTGAAATTCAAGTGCCAACAGCTTTAGTTGCTCTGGCAGAGTTCGTGAGAAAGAACACACTTGTTGCAATAATTGCAGCAATTTTGCTGATAATAATCTTTTGGAATGTTTGGGGAATTATAAAGCAATTAAGAGTTAAGAAAAGCAGGAGAAGAGCTGAAGAATTTGTTGAAGTTGATGCTAAAACGAAACCTATTTAATGTTTAAAAAAAGTTAATTAATATACCCAGGTCCAGAGTGTTGGTAAGGATGGAAAAGAAGTTGGCAATAGCTTTAATCACGATTTCTTTATTCTTATTGATACAAAGCGTGCAAGCTTTTGCTATAGTTTCAAGCTTTTATCCAACTAGCGCAACTGATGCAAGCAGCTCTCCTTCTTACACTTTAACGGTTTCAGATTTGGCAAAGCTGAATGCGAGCGATAACAACAGGTACCAATCAAAATACATGTGGAATTTAAATGATTATGTTGATTCAAGGTATATTGAATTCAGGTTTTCTCCTAATTTACCTGAGCACACAACAATAAACAATGCAACTTTGTATTTTGAGTGGCAAAGGAGTTCACAGTATGTTCAAGGAGCAAGGATAAAAGTTTGGGATCAAAGCTCAAGCAGCTGGCAAATCTTCAATTTTGCTTTGCCTCCTGTTGGCTCTGACAAAATAGAAGTTATAAGCTTGCCTTTCATCTCAACGCTTGAAGATGTGAACAATTTCAAAATTCAATTCCAAGCAAGAGATAGTTCTTGTAAAAATGGTGGTTACAGCTTGCATGATTTGGTCGAGCTTGTTTTGAATTACTCTTTGCCTGAATGCTATACCGATGAAGATTGTGATGATAACAATGAATGCACTTCTGAATTTTGTCAAAATTATCGTTGCATAAGGAGCAATTTACCTGAAGGCACGCCTTGTGAAGCAGATGGTTTGTTCTGTACAGTAGACCATTGCGATGGTCAAGGAAATTGCGTTTATCTTGAGCCTTATGATTGTGTTGATGTGATAAGTTGCACTATAGATTATTGCGACGAAGAAAATGACAGATGCGTTCATCAGCCAGACAATTCTACATGCGATGATGGTTTGTATTGCAATGGGCTTGAATGGTGTCATCCAGAAGGAGATTGTCAGCCTGGAATTCCAGTTGATTGCTCAGCTTATAATTTGCCGGGAATAGCAACTTGCACTTATACTCCAGATAGCAACCCATTCACATGGGATTTCAGGAATCCTTTCACTAGCAATTGTGTTGATTTGGGAAACAATCAAGGCTATTGCACTCAAGGGGATGAAACAATAACTCACATTTGTGCTGATGATGACTTGCAAGATACAGTTCCTTACGGAGGATGCGGAGCTCAGTGTGATGAGAATAAAGATTGCTTATGCCCAGAAGATAGATGCATAGGCTCAGACTTTTACGATTATCCATCTTTTGGAATTTGTTTGCCAAACTGCAATTGTAATGTTGGCACTGGAAGCGGAGAGCCTTGTGCTCCAACAATTCATTACAACGATCCAAGATGTTATTATTGTGGAGATGGTGTAATTAATCCTGGCGAGCAGTGTGAATTGCCAGGAACTAGCAACAATGAATATTGTGAGCAAAGCACAACAACTTGTAGCGGGCATAAGCTGGGAACAAGGGATGAATTTGGAGATTGTGATGCTTCTTGTGGATGTGTTTACGATAGTTTCACTTTTGCTTGCGTTAAAAATCAATGTGGAGCTGAATGTAGCTCTGATGCTGATTGCGGAGAAGATGGTTGGTACGCTGTAAGCGAATGGAACTATTCTCACAACAATTGCAGCAGGTGTAGAATGGAAGAATATCGCGACTATTACTGCTCGGAAGATTGCATGTGTGGTTATGCTGTTACAGAAACAAGGCAGTACTGCGAGCCAGTTAATGAAGGCGAAGTGTGCAAGCTTAGCTATGATTGCAAGGATGCTTGCACAAGAGGTCAAAAAGAATATGTTTGTAAGCTTGGAGCTTGTACTTTCAACAGGTGGGTTGAGTTAGAAGCTTGCAATCCTTACCTTTGTGATATAAATTGTGGAAACGCTTTTTGCTCCAACATTTGCTCTTTTTCTTGTGGTGCACAATGTGAAAGGGATAGCGATTGCAGAAGTTACTGCGTTGGCAGCATAAGATATTATGCTGGAGATTGCTTGGCAAATTGTACTTGCAGCTACCAAACTCAAAATTGTTCAGAGTTAAATGGCTGGTATGAAACTGGAGAAACAAGATGGGTTGATTTAGATGCTTGCAACGAAAAAGAGCAGAAGAAAGAAGTTTACAGAAGCTATTCTTGTGTTGCTAATGGAGGAGCTGAATGTGTTTATTCAGTCACGAACTTCAGATGGGTTGATACTGGCAACTTAAGAGAAAAAGAAGATGAAGTTGGACCTGAAATTTTGTGGTTAAGAGTTGAGCCAAATCCAACTTCATGCAAGTACAAAACTTATGGAAATGCAAGCTTGTGGGATTGCCATCGCATAGTTTATGCTGAATATTTCATAAACCAAGAGCCTGTTTGTCCTGAGCCAGGAACTGGAGCGCCAATGCAAGCTTTAGACGGAGCTTTTGACGAAAATCAAGAAGATGTTTGGGCTGAAATTGAAAAGCCAAAGCACGATGGAGTTTACAATTTCTGGGTTAGGGCAAGGGATGAATTTGGAAATTGGGGAGATTGCATTTCATACACTTTCGTTTTGGGCAATTTACCACCTACAGTTTACAATGTGAGAGTTGTTGGAAGGAACGTTTACGCAACAATTGATAGCAGTGCTTTGCTCTTACCAGTAACGAATGCTGAATTTTTCATAGACACGAACACGCCAGTTGGTGGTGGTTACAAGATGAATGCAAGCGATGGAGCTTTCGATGAATTTAAAGAAGATGTTGTTGGTTTGATCCCACAAGATGTTTGGGATAGGTTAAGTTTTGGAACTCATACAGTTTATGTGCATGGAGAAAACGTTGCAGGCTGGGGCAATTTTGGATTCGTGAATTTCACTAAGAGTTCAGGAGGTTCAGGAGGAAGTAGTGGAGGAGGAATTGCTACAACAACCACAACGATTACTACAATTTCAAGTTTAAGCACAAGCGGAATACAAACAACTACAACAACTCAACCTACTCAACAAACAACAACAACCACAACAAATTCACCTCAAGAACTTGAAACAACAACCACAACTTTGCCAACAGAAGAAGTAAAAGAAGAAGAGAGCAAGATAACTGGAATGTTCGCAGCTTTTGAAGGAATGGCAAATTATGCTTTGCTCATTTTGCTTGCTGCTCTTGCCGCGATTTCAACTTTTGCTAGAATTATGGTTTCTTCGAAAGGTGAAGCAGAATGGTGAAAATTTTTGTTGAAAAAGGAGAAAATTTTCTACAAAAGAGAAAATTTTGCGAGTTTATTTTTAAATCTTTCGCTGTTAAGGATTTAAAGTTTAAAATGTTATTATTTGTTAGTTAAAAGGTCCAGAGTGTGAAGATGAAGTTCAATAAAGGATTGGCAAAAGGAATAGCAAAAATTTCTTTAATAGTTTTAGTTGTTTTGGCTTTTGCAATTTTCGTTTTGAATTTTGTTTTGCCAAGTTTTGCTGACGAAGATCCTACAGTAACACTTTATCCAGTTGCAGATTCTTATGTGAATGAAGGTTGGGGAGGAAATGACAATTATGGTTCAGAATCTTACCTTAGTGTAGAGTCTGACAA
>JAWCEU010000049.1:0-4094 GCA_039092155.1 Candidatus Aenigmatarchaeota archaeon | reverse complement strand
AAAGTTGAGGAATTTCATGTAGGTAAAACTATTGTTTACAAATTGAAGAAATAGAGTTTATATTTTTAAAACAAGTAAATCTCTATTAATTTTATGGAGAAAAAAGAAATTCTAAATCTTTTCACAAAAAAAGGTTTGATATTAGATTCAAAAACTTTGGATTTTTTCACTGAAAATCAAGAGTTGATAGAAGTTTTCTTTGAAAGGATTAAAGGTCTTCAACTACCACCAGTGATTAAAACCGATTTCATTCATTCAATTGTAGGGAAAAAAGAAGAAGTTTTGTTTGAAGAAATAAAAAAAGAAGTGTTTGATAAAGATGTTGTTTCTATCGAAGATGTTTCTACCATTTTAACAGAAAGATACAATAAACTACAAAAATTTTTTACTAACAGGTTGGAACTAGTGAACTTAATTTCTGTTAACAAAATTTCTGAAAAAATGAAGAAGTTTTCACTGATTGTTATGGTAAGGGAAATTGATAGGGAAGAAAAAAGTGTTTTAGTTGAAGATTTAACAGGGGAAGTTCGTATAAAAGTTAAAGAAGAATTTTTGAATGTTTTGATGGAAGATGAGGTTATTGGTGTTATTTGTGAAAAAAACAATGGTATAGAAGCGGTTAATCTTTTATGGCCAGACATACCTTTGAAAAAAACAATTCCAAAAATAGAAGAAGAAGTTTTATGTGTTTTTTTACATCCCTTATTCTTCCAGAAAGATTTTGAAGCAAAAATTGAAAAATTTAAATCAAAGATTAGAGAGTTGAATTTTAAAAAAAATTACATTTTCTTTTTTTCAGAAAATGAGGAACTTGTTGAAAAAGTTAGGGGAAGCTTACCTTTCAATTGGGAGTTGATTGTGATCACAAACAAAAAATTTTCAAAAGATTTGAAAAACACATATGTTTTTCTTTCCCCAGTTTACTTGAATTTCTCGAAAAAACTAATAATGCTTCTAGTTAGTGGTGAAATTATTTCTGAATATCAAAAAGTTTGGAAAATGAAGAATGAAGAAGTTATGTTAAACCTTTTGAAAAAAAGATGCTTAGGTAAGTTCAACATAAACAAAGTTAAAGAAGATTTGATAATAGACCCTGTTCCAGACATATTTGTTTCTTATGGGTTTGGGTCTTCAAGTTCAATAAATTACAAAGGCACGACAATTATTTCTTGTGGTTTAGATGAAGAAAAAATGTTTTGGATTGTAAATCTTGCAACACGAGAAACTTTAAAAATCAATTTGGATTAAAAAATAACCATGGAAGTTGTTTTTCAACTTTTGGATGTCGATTATATAATGTTGGAAAATCATCCTGTTGTTAGGATTCTTGGTAAAACTGAAGAAGGTAAGACCGTTTGTGCTTTTTACGAAGGCTTTTATCCTTACTTTTATGTCTTACCAAAAGAAGGAATGGAAGAAAGAGTTGTAGATGAACTGAAGAAAAATTTCAGCAACGATTTAAAAAATATAGAGAGAGTTGAGAAGTTCTTGCCAATTGGTTTTCAAGAAAAGAAAAAAGAGCTCTTGAAAATCACACTAAAAGACCCTTCTAGAACTTCTACAATAAGAGAACATTTGAGAAAACAAAATTTCGTTCAAGATATTTTCGAAGCAGACATTCTTTTCAAATATCGCTTCATGGCAGATTTCTCACTTTTCGGTATGAATTGGTATAAAGTTCAAGGCACACCAATCCACACTCAAAACATTAAGGCGGACCAAGTAATTAAAATGGAAAAAATAGAGCCAGTTGAAAAGATAGAAAATGTTCCTTTTAAATATCTAGCCTTAGACATTGAAGTTGTTTCTGAAGGTTTAGCAGACCCTTCAAAATTCCCGATAGCAATAATAAGCATGTCTTTCTTCCCGGCTTTTAACGGAAACAACACTTTAGTTTTAGTTGCAAAGAACAACATTAAAAGAATTGATAAAGATGTCTTGACTTTCAACAACGAAAAAGAAATGCTTGAAAAATTTTTGGAAATTGTTGATAAGTTCGACCCTGATATAATTTTGGGTTATAACATAAACGACTTTGATTTACCTTACATAAATGAAAGATTGAAAATTAACAAACTGAAAAAAACCTTAGGAAGGTGTAATGAAAAACCACTCTCTTCTAGAAAGCTGTCTGAAAACAGATACAAAAATTCAGTTTTTGGAAGAGTAATAGTAGACCCTTATTGGATTATAAAAGATATGGCTGGAAGGGGATTTTTCAGAGGTTTGAAAAGATTTGGTTTAGGTGATGTTTCAAAATATCTTTTAGGTGAAGATAAAGTAGAATTTTCTCATGCAGATATACCAGTTGCTTGGAATGGAAGTGAAGAAGATATGAGAAGGTTTATAGAATATGCTAGAAAAGATTCGGAGCTAGTTTTAAGGCTGCTTTTAGAAAAACAGTTGTTAGACAAATACATAGGAATTTCTAAAGTTTGTGGTTTACTTCTACAAGATTCTCTAGATATGGGAGAAGCTGGGAAAGTTGAGAACTTACTTTTAAGAGAATTTGATAAAGAAGATTTTGTTTTACCTTGTAAACCAAGTGATAAAGAAATTGCAAGAAGAAAAGCGGAAAGAGATGTCAAGGGATTTAAAGGGGCTTTTGTTCTTGAGCCAGAAGTCGGTTTGCATACCAACTGTGTAGTTTACTTGGATTTCATGAGCATGTATCCTTCAATTTTTATTTCTTATAACATTTGTCCAACAACTCTTTTAATTGAAAAAAGAGATGACATAGAAGCTATAACAACACCTTTTGGAACTTCTTTCGTTCCACCAGAAATAAGGAAAGGAATAATTCCAAGAACACTTGAAAGGTTGATAAAAGAAAGGAATTTAGTCAAAACTCAAATGAAAATGGAAAAAGATCCTGAAAAGAAAAGGGCTTTGGATGCTTATCAAGAAGGTTTGAAAAGAATAGCAAACGCTTCTTACGGCTACACAGGCTTTTTGTTAGGTAGAATTTATGTTTTGAACATAGCTAATGCTATCACAAGCTGTGGAAGGTATTACATACAAGAAACTAAAAAGCTTGTTGAAGCCAACACTCCTTACAAAGTAATTTATGGAGATACAGATTCTGTAATGATAAGGACTGACACGCAAGACATTGATAAAGCAATAGAAATAGGAAATCAAATAGCGAATTTTTTAAATGAAAAATTCGAAGGCAAACTTAAAATAAAAGTGGAAAATGTTTTTAAAACACTTCTAATTTTAACCAAGAAAAGATATGCTGGCTGGAGTTTTGAAAAAGTTGATTCTCAATACAAAGATGAAATAGTGATGAAAGGAATAGAAACAGTGAGAAGGGATTGGTGTGATTTAGTAAGCGAAACACAAGAAGCAGTTTTAAACATTTTGCTCAAAGAACAAAATCCAAGAAAAGCTTTCACTTATTTCAAAGAAGTTGTGCAAAAATTGCAAAGCGGTCAAATCCCTCTTGAAAAGCTTGTGATAATAAAGGGGATTTCTAAAAACCTGGAAGATTACAAAGGAGTGCAGCCACATGTTGAGCTTGTTAAGAAAATGAAGAAAAGAGGGGAAACAGAAATTCCTTCTATTGGCGATAGAGTAGGTTTTGTAATAGTAAAAGGTTTGCAAATGGTTTCTGAAAGGGCGGAAGACCCTGAATATGTCAAGAAACATGGTTTAAAAATAGATTCCCGTTATTACATAGAGAGCCAGCTTTTACCTCCTTTAGAAAGAATTTTTGAAGTTATAGGTGTGAATAAAGCAGAGTTGGTTGGTTTAGGAAGGCAATTGGTTTTGGGAGAAGCGATAAGCAATCACAAAAAAATTGAAGGAAGACCAATTTCAAACGTGGAAGGGGTTGTTTGTGTAAATTGCAATTCAACTTTTAGAAGAATTCCTTTGATCGGAAGATGTACTTCTTGTGGAGGAGAGCTACAGTTTTATTTCGGTGAAGAAAGATCAAACCTTTTTTCTCTTTAAGCTAAAAAATATTATGATGAAAGTTTCGATAATCATTCCAACAAAAAATGAGCCTTACATTCAAGAGCTTGTTAAAAGAATTCATAAAACAATATCTAATTTTAAACATGAAATCATAGTTGTTGATAAAAGCGATG
>JAWCEU010000048.1:0-4227 GCA_039092155.1 Candidatus Aenigmatarchaeota archaeon | reverse complement strand
TCGATGTAATTCTTCAAATGTTCTGGTTTTGTTTTGAACAAAATTTCTTTAAGAAGGTCTAAATTCTTTACTTGTAAATTCAAGATGATCCTATAAGCATCTGTCTTTAAACCAACTGAGCCAATCCTTGCTGTTAAAGATGAAGAAATAAACCTTCCCAAAGTTTCATTCACAAGAGAGCCAAAACAAGCATGGATTAAAACAAAATTCTCATAATCTTCGATCAAAATTGTTTTGTCGTCTGGTACAACTCCATATTCTCCTTGCTTTTCAATCAACTTAACCATCTTCTTAGCGCAATTTTCGTCAATAGGGTAAGAAGAAAGAAGCCATCCCACTATTTCTCTTTTGCTTTTTCTTTTGAGTTGAGAGTATATTAAACTTCTTAGCCTCCCAACTTCTTGTGCAACTTCAAAAGGTACAGGGATCAATTCTCCTTCCCATCCAGGTACAGCGGCTTCCAAATCTTCAACTGGCTCAACCAAAATCTTATCTTCTTCAACTGAAATTACCTTGTAAGCTTCTCCTTTTAGTATAAAAGTTAAACCAGGCTCACAATTCAAAGCAACAAACTCTTCGTCCAAAACTCCTACGAAAGAATTGTCTAAGCTGTTAAAAACTTTGAATTGCTTCGTGTCTGGAATTGTTGAAAGCTGGTTGAAGTAATATTCAAAGCCCCTCCTCCTCTTTTTTATAAAGCTGTTCAAAAAAATCAAGCCAAGTTGTTGAAGTTGATTGCAAACTTCTAAAAATTCTTTGAAGCTGAGATTTTTGTAAGGATAAGCTCTTTTCACAAGCTCGTAAGCTTTTTGCACTTCAATTTTCCAATTGTCCAAAGTTAAGCCGACAAGCTGATGGGCTAAAACATCGTAAGAGTTTTCGTGCAATCTCAAATCTTCGATTTCTCCGCTCAAAGCTTTTCTTGCTATAACTGCTGATTCGAAAATGTCATCTTCATCTGTCGCTATTATAATTCCTTTGCTCGTTCTTTCAACTCCATGTCCACTCCTTCCTATCCTTTGGATTGCTTGCGTGACTGTGCGAGGAGACATGTACTGCAGAACCAAATCTACTGAACCGATGTCAATTCCAAGCTGCAAGCTGGAAGTCGCTATTATACTCTTTATTTTTTCTTCTTTGAACTCTTTTTCAGCTTTAATTCTAACTTCTTTGCTCAAGCTTGAGTGATGAACAGCTACAGGAAAATCTTTATCCAAAGCTTTAATCCTTGAAGCCAATATTTCTGCAAACTCTCTTGTGTTGGTGAAAGTTAAAACAGAGCGAGATTTTTTAATTAATTCCATTATAGTCCTAAGCCTTGCTGCAGTTTCTTTAGAGACGAAAAGCTTGTTAGCTATTTTTTCATCTTGAGCTTCAGGTTTTGGGCTCAAGACTTTTATTTCCATGGCTTTTGGTTGAACCGCTTTGATAATTTCAATGTTCCCACTTGGGCAAAGGAATCTTGCAACTTTCTCTGGCGAGCCAACCGTTGCTGACAAACCAATAATTTGAAAATCATGGCCAGCAAGTGCTTTCAATCTTTCTAAAGCTATAGCAAGTTGAGTTCCACGCTTGCTGTCAACAAGCTCATGAACTTCATCTATTATCACCCACTTTACGTTTTTCAGATATTCACGAATTTTTTTACCAACCAATATGGGCTGTAGAGTTTCTAGCGTAACTATCATCATATCGTTTGGAAATTCAACTTGAAGTTTTCTTTCATAAGCTGATGTATCACCATGTCTTACTGCAACTTCTATACCCAATTCGTTACACCAATGCAACATATGTTCTACCACATCCCTGTTGAGACTCTTAAGTGGGGATATGTAGAGTATGCTTATTGGTTTTGGTTTGTTTTTTAACCACAATGTGAAGATTGGTAATAAAGCGGCAAGTGTCTTACCTGTTCCTGTTGGGGATATCAACAATGTGTTCAACCCAGATAAAATGGGTGATACACTTTGTTCTTGTATGAGTGTTAGTTCCTTAATTCCAAGTTTACATAAGGCTGACCGAACTCGAGGATCGATTGCATCAAAAATTCTTGACCCTTTGGTGTTATTTTCCATAATTTTTCCCTACCGTTAATTTTAACAGATTTTATTAGACCTAGTTTTTTTAACCCATTATACTTATATCCTTTTCGCGTATAACCATTTAACAAATTTCTTACATATTTATCAGAAATTTTGAGATATTTAACTAATTGTTTTTTTGTCAAAGAGTTTTTAGATAGTAAATACAGTAATTGTAGAGATTTTCTATTTTTTAACACACAATTACTATCATGCTTCTTGTTTTTGATGTTTTGAATAAGTCTTTCATACCCCATTTCAAATTGTTGTTTCTTTCTTAAATTTAGTTCAACCAATTTTAGTTTTTTAACTTTTCTTAAATTTTTTAAAGAGCTGATGTATATTTGATTGCTACTGTCATCATCTTTAGTTCTAATTTTTAAGTATCTAATGAATAAACTACTGATGAAATTCCTTTCCTTTTTGTTTCCGGCTATTCTGATTAAACTAAGAGATCCATTAGCTCTAAGGTTAACATTCCCCTCAGCGGCAACCACGCCTCTTAAGAAGCCTATCAAGAATTCCCTACTTTTAATTATAAAATTGTTAAGATTTTGGATGAGCAAATTAAAGAAAAATGAAAAAGTAGCATTAGAATAGCGAATAGCTACAGTACCATATCGTTGTATATATTCAGAAGGTTTGCCAGGAGTTTTCACCCACACTACTTTTATTTCTTTCTTTTTAGGTATACACAAAATATTTCTCCAATAATCTCTGATTTCATCTTCACTAATATTGTATTTTAATTTGGCATTTTCAGCTACTTTCACGATAAATTTCATCTCCTTCTTGGGAATTTTATAATTTTCCAAAAATTTAATCCACATTAAAAGAAGTTCTGGTGCAGAGTTGGCAAATTCAACACAGCTGGTATCATTTTTCGTGCCATCACCATAATACATTCCCAAAACTTCACCAAACTCTTCTGAGAGAACTAGAAATCTTGGAATTGTAATGGGTTTAGACTGGTTTTGTAAATTCAATATTTTACCATTTTTGCCTCTATTGATCCAAACAATTTTTATTTTTTCTTTATTTACAGTAAGCACTATATCAGATCCAGTTCTCGGGTTTTTCTTAGGTATGATTTTAACTATATCCAAGATTTTCATTTCTCTTCTCGCTAAAATATTATCCCTATACCGTATCTACTTTTTGGAAGTAGATTTCCGATATTTCCGGTGTAAGATGTTATTTTTCTAAACAATTACTTGAACTCTTCTTCACCATTTTTTATAATCATGAGTTAAGAAAATATTTTGCATAAGTGAGTGGAAATTTGGTAAACTTTCTATTTTGTTGTGAACGAACTTCAAAATAATTGATAATGTTTCAAAAAAGTTCCATCCACACAACTTCCACACAAACCAATCCCACATTTCGTCATAAATTAGTTTAAATTGGAATTTATTAATACAAACTTTATAAGGTTTTGTATGGACAAGAAGCAGAAGATGAATCTTATCTTGAAATTCTTGAAGAAAAAATACGGGAAAGAAATAAAAGAATTCCTCAAGCTCAAGAAAAATGTTTTCAAGCTTTTGGTAACAACAATCCTCTCTCAAAGAACTAGAGATGAAAACACGAGGAAAGCTTCCGAAAAATTGTTTTCAGTTGCTTCAACTCCAGAAGAGATCTTAAAACTTTCCGACAAAAAATTACAAGAGCTGATAAAACCTTCAGGCATGTACAAGCAAAAAGCCGAGAAATTAAAAAAGCTGTGTAAGATATTGGTTGAAGAGTTGAAGGGAAAAATTCCAAACTCAAGAGAAGAGCTACTGAAGCTTCCTGGAGTTGGAAATAAAACTGCTGACATTGTTTTGTCTTACGGTTTTGGTCTTCCTCTAATAGCTGTAGATGTGCATGTTGAAGTTTGTAGCAAAAGGCTTGGTCTGGTTGAGAAAAAAGCTAAATACATGGAAATAAGGAAGAGGCTTGAAGAAATTACCCCTGAAAAAGAAAGGTATTTTGTGAATTTGGGCTTTGTCAAGTTTGGGCAAGAGATTTGTTTAACAAGAAATCCTAAGTGTTACGCTTGCCCTTTTTTTGAATTTTGCGAGTACGAGAAGAAAAATCTTTATAATCGCAAAAAATAATTTATGGTGCTTGAAGAAATTGAGATAAGAGAAGCAAGGAAAGAAGA
>JAWCEU010000047.1:0-4236 GCA_039092155.1 Candidatus Aenigmatarchaeota archaeon | reverse complement strand
GGAAACAAGCCATTAGATAGTTTTTTTGTTCTAAATGTGGGTGAAAGTTTAAGAAGTTCTTTTACGAAAGATTTAGAATAAACCACTGCTCTAAATGCTCTATCACCTGGAATTATCTTAGCTTCTTTTCCGATAAGACTCTTTACTAGATTATTGAAGTAACTAAGTAATGCAGGATCCTTTGAAGTGTAGCCTATTCTATCTCTTCCGCTCCAACCATCACCAAACAACATTACTGCTAGTTTGAGGTTAAGCGCTCTCACATTTCTCGCCTGCATTACGTCCCCCCAGTAAACATATGACTATTTATAAAATAAAGTTTACTGTAGGGGATTGCGTACCGTAGTACCTGGACTCATGTCTCAGAGTCCATCTCCGGGCTCCTACTTCCATAGCCCGTACCCGTTATCGCCTTGTGGAGCCTTTACCTCCACAACTAGCTGATAGGATGCAGTCCCATCCTTAGCCGCCGGAGCTTTCGGTGCTAGGACCTTCCAGTACCTAGCACCTATGGGGTATTAGCCCCAGTTTCCCGGGATTATCCCCCAGCTAAGGGTAGGTTGACTGCATATTACGGAGCAGTGCGCCGAGGGCTTACCCCTCTCGACTCGCATGGCTTAGTAGAAGCCGGATAGCAGTGGCCTCTGGCGGGATCAACCAGAATTGGCGGGCCCTACCTCTAGGTTTCACCAATCAACCTACCTGAAGCTCTTTCACTTCAGGACAATTTCTCATGAGTTGAATAGGACATTTCATTTCTTGCATTTTGCAGCATCAATGCCCCAACGCCATACTCATGAGGCAATTAAATTAATATAAATCAGAATATTTAAGTGTTTTTGTTTTTGAAAGTTAATTGAATAGGGAAGAAAATGAAAAAAGGCATATTAATAGCTTTTGGTGAGCTTTTCTTAAAATCTGAAAGAGTTAGAAGTCTTTTTCTACAAAAGCTTGTGAAAAATATCTCTTTATCGCTAACAAAATCAAAAATCAAATTCAACATTTACCCTTCAAGAGAAAGAATTTTCGTCGAAACTGAAGAAGTTGAAAAAGCTAGCAAAATTATAAAAAATGTTTTTGGAATTTCTTGGTTTTGCGAAGCAATTTTTTTGGAAAATGGTATTGAAGAGGTTTTGGATTTTGTGGAAAAAAATTACGAAAAATGGATAAAGAAAAATCAAACTTTTGCCATAAGGCTCAAGAAAGGCAACTTGAAAGAAAGTGGTGAAGAAATAATAAGGAGAGTTGCGAGCAAAATAGAGAGGAAAGTTGATTTGGAAAGACCTGATGTTGAATTGTTCATAGAAGCAAGGAAAAGTGGATGGTTCATTTATTTCAAGAAGAAAAAAGGCAAAGGAGGTTTGCCTGTTGGTACTGGTGGGAAAGCTTTAGCTTTGATTTCTGGCGGAATTGATTCACCGGTTGCAAGTTATTTAATAGCCAAAAGGGGGAGTGAAAATGTTTGGCTTCATTTCCACAGCTTCCCACTCGTTTCAAATTCAAGCATACAAAAGGTAAAAGAGTTGGCAGAAATTTTCTTGAATTATCAACCAAAGCTTAAAATTTACTTTGTCCCTTTCCATAAAATCCAAATGGAAGTAAAGGCTTGTGTTCAACCAAATTACAGGATATTGATTTACAGGAGGATGATGCTAAGGATTGCAGAAAAAATTGCTGAAAAGGAAAATTGCAACGGAATAGTTACTGGAGAGAGCTTAGCTCAAGTGAGTTCACAAACTTTGAAAAATTTGAGGATTATTGAAGAAGTTACAAGTTTGCCAATTCTAAGACCTTTGATTGGTTTTGATAAAGAAGAAATTATTAAGCTGGCAAAAAAAATTGGGACGTATGAAATTTCTATAAAGCCGCAAGAAGATTGTTGCACTTTGTTCACACCAAAGCATGCAAGTGCTGCTGGGAATTTTGAGCTTGTGAAGAAATTTGAAGAGAAATTAAACATAAAAGAAATGATAGAAATGGCGTTGAAAGAAAGTGAGATAGAATTTTATTAATAAGGCCTAGCCGGGGATTTGAACCCCGCTCTTACCCAGTGTTTTACACTTTCAGGCTCGCTGCCCAGTTAGTCCACATTCAGGAAATTCATTTGGCCTGTGCGCTAACCGGGCTACGCCAGCTAGGCCATCTTGAATTTATATATGAGTTTAATTTGTCCTTTTTATATTTTAATGTAATATATGGTAGAACATTTTCTTTAATAATTTTGTAATTTTTTGGTGACACATAAAATTCTAAATCATACGCATTTTCATCCTTGGTAATATTTACTTTACACCTTAATATTTTTTCGATTGTTGATTTCAAATCTATTTGCTTCTCTGAGCTTGTAATTCTTACAGCACATTGAGGGTATTTCTTTCTTTTTATTCGAACATTTCCATCGCCATCGATGATTCCAGCTAGATATGCACCAAATAACTTTTCATTTTCTTTTACCCAAAAAGGTGGTGTTGGAGGATCTCCAAAATTTATATCTAATCTTTCAAATTCTTTTATCAACGAATTAACCCGAATTTTACTTTCCCATTCATTCGAAATTTTGGACTTGAAAATTCCACCCTTTCTATTTAAGAGTTTTTTAGATAATTTTTGGAACTTCCTAAGCATTGGCAAAGATTTCTTTCCTACACACATAGATATTATCCACCTCTTAACATTTCTAGATTTTTCTATATATTTTTTGAAAGAGCCGTCTGTCTGTATAATTCCAATCAAATAAGCTAATTCTTTAGTTGGTTTGATTTGAATTTGTTTTTTCATAAGAATTTTTTTGTTCTTGCTTTTTAAACTTTTAAGTGAATTGACTAGAAATATCACTAAACAAAATTCAGTTGAAAAGCGAGTTTTGTTAAGCTTGAAGCAAATAATAGCCGGCAGCTTTTTCTCTAGCAACTCTTTTGACAACTTTTTTATTGACTAAACTCAAAAGAATATTTGCGACTTTTCCTTTGGGCATCATTGCAGCTTTTGCAATTTGATCAGCATCTTTTACTTTATCTTCTGCTGTTGCTTTCAAAGATTTCATGGCTTCAACAACTTTTGCTTCTTCTGGAGTTAGTTCTGCCATATCAACACCGGTTTAATTTATTTTTGTTTTAAAACTTTTAAAAGGAGATGCTGGCGGCGGGATTTGAACCCGCGATCTCGGCGTTTCTTTCATCCTTTATCAAAGCTCATAATGTTATGAGCGCCGCGATTTAGACCAGGCTAATCCACGCCAGCTTGAATTTTAATTTAAACCTATTTAATAAATATTTAAGGGAAAATGAAAATACTTGTGGTTTCTGTTCCTGGTGGTGGAAAAAGCACAGTTTTACAATTTGTAAAAGAAAAATTGCCTGAAGCAAAAGTTGTAACCGCAGGAGATTTATTCCTTGAAATTGCTTCAGAAAAGTACGGAATCAAAGATAGGGATGAGTTGAGAAAGAAATTGACTCTTGAGCAACAAAGAGAAATTCAAGAAATTGTTGCGGAAAAAATTTCAAAGATGAATGATGAAATATTGCTTATAAATACACATGTCACAATAAAAACACCTTACGGCTATTTCCATGCCCTTTCTGAAAAAACTATGAGAATAATGAGGCCTGATTTAATAGTTCTTTTGGAATTTAGCCCTGAAGATGTTTTGGAAAGAAGGCTTAATGATAAAAGTAGGAGAAGGGATATAGAAAGTTTGGAAGAGATTGAAGAGCATCAAAGCGTGAATAGGCAAGTGGCAATTGATGTTGCAAGTGAATTTGAATGTCCAGTGAAAATAATAAATTTGAGGTTCAAAGAAAAAGAACCTTTTGAACAAGCTAAAAAAGGGGCAGAAGAAATAATTAAATTAATAGAGATGATGAGATGAAGCTTATAATTTTCGGTCCTCCTGGCTCTGGAAAAGGAACTTACTCTTCTAGGCTTAAAGAAATTTTGGGAATCGATAAAATAGCTACTGGCGACATTTTCAGAGCTGCTATTAAAGAAGGCAATGTTTTGGGGAAAATGGTTGAAAGCTATATTTCAAAAGGGGAGTTGGTTCCTGACAACATTGTGATAGAAGTTGTGAGGCAAGAATTGAGCAAAAAAGGAAATTTCATTCTTGACGGCTTTCCAAGGACAATAGAGCAAGCCAAAGCTTTGGAAGAAATTGCTAAAATTGATGCAATAATATTGATAAAAGCTCATGACGAAATTTTGATCGAAAAAGTTTGCGCAAGAAGGATTTGCTCTAAT
>JAWCEU010000046.1:0-4255 GCA_039092155.1 Candidatus Aenigmatarchaeota archaeon | reverse complement strand
GAAAGAGTAGAAGCATAACCCAAAAAGAGCTTGGAAAAATACTGGGCGTGGGACAAGCCACCATCGCTGGTTGGGAGAAGAAAAAATTATTACCACTTTGGGTATGGTCTAAATTGGATTTACCAGTACCAGAAATAATTTATGGTGCAAATAAAAAAATTGTCCTTAAAAACCCATTTCCTATAACTATTTCCTCCCCTCTTATCAGAATCCTTGCACATTTAATTGGAGACGGTTCATTAGACAGAGAAAAATTAAAAAGGGAAAATTGTTTTGATTTTAGGTATACAAACAAAAACTTGAATTTGGTCAGATTGTTCATTGCAGATGTGGAAAAAATTTTTAAAATAAGCAAAAAGCTAAAAGAGATGAGTGATAAAAGAGATAAGGATAAGTTTTACGTAAAATTACCTGCGACAGTAGGAAGAATTTTAGGGATTTTATTTAGAGGATTAATTTCAAAAGACATAAAAATCGATGAAAAATTTTATCCGGATTTCATTGGCTCTATATTTGATGATGAAGGTCATGTATATAAAAATGAGGTAAAAATCTTCATATCGAACACAAACACCTACATAATAAAAAATCTCAAAGAATATTTGAAAAAGTTAGGATTTACGCCATGGGTGGTTGAAGAAAACCCGAAATACAGAAAGAAAAATTGGTCCAAAAGTTATAAAATATTTTTATATGGAAGAGATGTGGCAAAATTTTTAGAAGTGATCCCATTTTTCCATGAGATAAAAAAGAGGAGGATGATCACAAATTTAACTAAAAAATACAGATACCTTAATCAACCATATCTTTTACTAGAAAAGAAAGTGCTTTCATCTTTACCAAAAAATGGTGCTACTATGAAAGAAATAGCTTCAATTACTGGTTTATCATTAAATACTGTAACAACATGTATTAAAAATTTAAGAAAGCATGGATACATTGGAGTTAAAGTTATAGGTATTTCTCAGCAGCCTAGGAAGAAAATATTATACTTCCCTCTCAAAGAATGCTCTAAAACATTTTACTCTTTCCTTGAAGAGGATGTCCTTTCTCCAACACTTTTAACTAAAACTATTGAGAATATTAGAGAATTTGATTATAAAGGTTATGTTTATGATGTAGTCAACTCTCCCACTTCCAATTTTATTCTTGGGAATAACATTGTTGTGCATAACTCAACAAGGTCGGAAATTTTACAAACTCTTTACGACAGAGGCTACATAAGCGGAAAAAGCATTCAAGTAACTAAGCTTGGTGAAGCTGTTGTTAAAGCTTTGAAAGAATTTTGTCCGAAAATTTTGTCAGAAGAGCTTACTAGAAAATTTGAAGAAGAGATGGAGCTTGTTTATCAAGGCAAGAAGAAAAGGGAAGAAGTGGTTGAAGAAGCTAAAAAAACTTTGAAAGAAATTTTGGAAGAATTCAAAGCAAATGAAAAGAAAATTGGGAAAAAACTTTTGGAAGCTTTGATGATAAAAAGGGAAGAAGAAAGAAAGCTTGGGAATTGCCCAAATTGCAAAAATGGTGAACTTACTGTTTTGAGATCCAAGATAAGTGGGAAAATTTTTGTTGGTTGTAGTAATTACCCGAAATGTCAAACTGGTTATCCTTTGCCAGCTGGAGCAATAATTCAAGCCACTGGCAACATCTGTGAGAAATGCGGAACTCCGATAATTCAAGTTTTTAGAAAAGGCAAAAGACCTTTCAGAATGTGTTTGGACCCTAAATGTGAAACTAAAAAAGGGTGGAACAACAAAAAATGATTTGAATGGAAGTAAAGGTCAAGTGGAAGTATAAGTATAAGAACTTGTTTTTCTTAGGTTTAAGTACTTTCACAGCAGTTTTCATGGTTAGAAATGTTTTCCTTAGGGAAATTCTCATAAGTTACTTAAGCGAATGGAGTTACTTGGGGGCATTTCTTGCTGGTCTTCTATTTCCTTACGCTTTAACTGCACCGATATCAGCAAGCATATTTATACTCATTTCCAAGTTTGTTAACTTTTTAATCGCATCGCTTCTAGGAGCTCTTGGAGCTTTTGTTGGTGATTATTTGATATTCAAGTTCGTGAAACATCATTTGTCGAAAGAAATAGATGAGATTTTGAGTAAAGGCAGAATAAAATTTAAAGAAGTAATGGTTTCTGAAAAATTTAGGAAAATAGTTCCTGTTATTGCTGGTTTGATCATAGCATCTCCTTTACCAGATGAAATAGGAATTGCTTTACTTGCTATGAGTGAATTTGAAACAAAAAAATTCTTTTACCTTTCTTATTCCCTCCACTTCTTCGGAATTTTGTCTTTAATCCTTTTTGGAAAGATTATTTGAAAAAGTCGAATTTTAAACCGACAAGAGTCGAATCGATTTTCAGCTATTGTCGAAGCTTATAGTACTTTTTTCGACTCTCAATTCTTGAAACAGCTATACCTTCGCGCTCCATTTCTTTAAGATATTCGTTGCACCTTGTCCTCGACAGTTTAATCAACTTACTGAGTTGGGAAGGTGTTAGTTCGCCGTATTTCTGCAAAATCATCTTTATTGCTTCTTTTGTTTTTGAACTCACAGGCTTTGTATTCAGCTTAAAGCCTCCAGCAGCTATTATCCTTTCAACTTCCCTCAATTTATTCTCGATTTCTTTGATTTTCTCCCCTAAATTTTTCAGTTTTTCCAGCTCTATTGCCATTTGAGCTCTTTGTGCATCCATTTGCCTTAATAACTCTTCCAAAACTTGCTCTTCTTGGCTATTCTTGCCCTTCAGAATTGAGAAGTTCACAATATAATTTTTGTTTTCGACAATATAAAAGGTTTGGGCAATTCGGTTAAGATTTAAAAAGAGAAGTGTCGACAAACTCTTTTTTCTGAAAAATCTTCGGAGATATAGAGCTCGACAAACATTTTCTTTGTTGTACACCGGTGTGCAAGAGATGAAAGCTGAAGACCATTTAGAGAAAATTATAGCTACGCTTAAAGAGCAGCCAGAAGGCTTTATTCCAAGCTTTCTAGAAAAGTCTTTAGGCTTACATGGGAAAGAAGTTTCAAGTAAAGGTGAAAAAAGTTTAAAGTTTGTGGTGATTTTAGCAATAGCTTTTCTCCTTCTATTGCAAGCAAGTATAGTAGCTCAGAATTTTTCAGAATTTTTGAACATTTCCAATTCCAGCAACTTAGACCAAATTTCTGGCTTTTTGGCAAAAAATGGAATTGTCGAAAACGATGCAAATTCGACAACATCTACTACATTGCCTTTGGAAGAAGAAATTGTCGAACCTACAAGCACAACATCAACTTCAACTACCTTGCCTTCAAGTGAGGGAGAAAGCAATGCTGTCGAGCTCGACACTTTAGCTCCTTCTTATTCTTTCTTTGGAGCAAGTAAAGAGAAAGCAAAAGTTGGGGAAGAAGTGGAATTTTTTGCTTTTTGGCAAGATGATTTTGGTTTGGACAAATGGGTCTTCAGCTGGAATTCTTCTGGTTCTTGGGAGAATGAAAGCTATACTTTCATTTCAAGCTATGACGAAGAAACTAAAGTTTTAACAAGGCAGGGATGGAAGTATTTCAAAGATTTGAGCTATGAAGATGAAGTAGCAGTGCTTTCTTCCGGTAAGATAAAATGGGAGAAGCCTTTGAGGATAGTTGCTATTCCTTACGATGACGGAATTTACAAGATAAATGGGGAAATTGACATTTACGTCACGCCTAACCATAAGGTTTTTGCAAGGATAGATTACCCGATTGATTTTGTTAGAAGGATTAAAGACTTTTTGTTTGGTGTGGATTTAAAAGAATTCAAGTTTATTGAAGTAGAAAAAGCTTATGAGCTTGCTAAAGCTGGCTATGGTATAACTTTTCTTGATGAAAATCTCAAGCCGATTTATGTCAAACAAATAAGCTTAGAGAGCTATAAAGGGATGATTTATGATATAACAGTTCCAAGCCATGTGATTCTGGTCAAGAGATTTGGAAAGGCTGTTTGGTCTTCCAACCTAAATGTTTTGGAGGGTTGGAGCAATGTAACAAAAACTGTTAACTCAGCTGGAAAAATAGCTTTCAAGTTTTATGCTTCTGATTTGGCTGGAAATTGGAATGAAAGTGAAGTTGGTCTTCTGGAAGTTTCGCCTGAAATTTCAGAAGAAAATGTCACCGAACCAAAACCTGAAATTCTACAAGAATGTGAAGAAAAGCTTGGGCAACAAAATCTTTTGGCTATAAACGCTTTTGTTTCTGTAGAAAGTGTTACAAAAGGAAACAAAACTTGGAAATTTG
>JAWCEU010000045.1:0-4303 GCA_039092155.1 Candidatus Aenigmatarchaeota archaeon | reverse complement strand
AAGTAAAAAAACTGAACAGGGCGACTTGGGCAAGAAGAAGTTTTGAAGAAACCAAAAGGTATTTTTGTTTTATTGGAGTAAGGTCTGGAGATGAGTTTGAATTGGAATTTGTGAAAAGCAATAATTTTTTGTATTTCACGCCTAAGCTGATTAGAGAAAAGTTTCAAGAAGTGGAAGAAAAAATAGAAAATTTTTGCAAAAATAGCAAGATCTATTTAAGCTTAGACATGGATGTTTTTGATCCTAGTATTGCTCCAGCAGTTTGTTATCCTGAACCAGATGGAATTTTCTGGTCTCAATTCCAAAAATTGTTGAAGAAGATTTTCACAGGCAAAGTTGTTGGTTTAGATTTGGTTGAAATCAAGCCTGCTAGAGAAAATAAGATCACAGAATTTTTAGCGGTTAAAGCAATTTTCAAATGCTTGTTTTTATTGACAAAGCTTAAAGTGATTTAATGAGCGAGGTTGTTGTAGTTGAAGGGAAAGATATAGTGGAAAGAACTTATGTTGCTTTGAAAGAGTTAAAACCAAACTTGCCAAAAGGTAAATTTAAAGTCTTGATAAAACCAAACTTGGTTGAGCCTATGTCGAATGATTCTGGAGCAGTAACTAGAAAAGAAACTGTAGAAGGTATAGTTAAATTTTTTGAGAAAAAAGGGTGTGAAATCATCATCGGTGAGGGAGCTTCAATTTTAAACACAACCGAATGTTTCGAAAAAGCTGGATATTATGAGTTAGCAGAAAAGTACAATGTAAAAATTATTGACCTTAATAAAACTGAATTCATAAGTGTAAAAGGTAAGTATTGGAATTTTGAGATTTCAAAACTTGTTGAAGAATGTTACCTTATTTCTGCAGCGGTTTTAAAAGAACATCCTTTCGAAGTGACACTTGCTCTTAAAAACTTGATGGGGATTTTAAGGCCAAGAGAAAATTATCCAACAAAAGCTTACATGCATGTTGAGCATGACAGAGAAAAATGGGCAAAGAGATTGTGCGATTTGGTAAGAGCTGCTAAACCAAGTTTGGCAGTAATAGATGCTACAACTGCAATGCTCAACTCTCATTTATTCGGAAAGCTGAAAACTTTAAATTTAACTTTAGCTAGTGAAGATATTTTGGCTTGTGATTTTGTTGCAGCGAATTTGCTTGGACATAAAGAAGTTTTTTACTTGAATTTAGCACTTGAAGAAAAAATTGGAAACAAACCTACAAAAATTAAAAAAATAAAATTAGATTAATTATCATGCGGGGGTCGCGTAGCCTGGTCAATCGCGCAGGCCTGAGGCGCCTGTGGCTTAGTGCCTTCGTGGGTTCAAATCCCACCTCCCGCATGAATTTCCAACGCAGTACCTCAGTTTTGAAGAAATGAAAAGGCTGAGTCACGAGAAAGGTTGCAATAGTTTCTAAATAAACTGAAGACAGTTTAACTATTTTGCTTTCTTATGCAATTCTTCAGCATAATCCAAATAAGCTACATAGTGGAACTCCAATATTCTTTCTCTAAAAATGTTTATCAGGAAATCAACTTTTTCCTTTCTCCAAAACTCTCTAGCACTATTCCCCATCACAACCAAAAATATTTTAAAATTTTAACTTCAATTTCTTAGTATGGGTGGGTATTCGTTAAATAAAGCGAGGTTGGAAGAAGAGCTTGCCAGATTAAGAATGGAATACCTTGAAGAATTTCGCAGGGGAACGCTTAACTACGAAAAAGAAGGTGTTTACCTAGAAGAAATAGACAGAATTAAAAGAGATTTGGAGCTTATCGAAGAATCCAAGTAAATATATTTGATTGAAGCTAATATTAATCATGGAAGTTAAAGAAGCTAAGAAGAAAAAATGTGTTCTCATAGATTGCGATAGAACAGCTGTTGGAGTTTGTAACAATTGCGGCTTACCGATTTGTGATAAGCATTCAAGAAAAATTGGTCAGTTTTACATTTGTGTTAATTGTTACGAGTACACAAAAAAGCTGAGACCGAGCAAACTTCCTTGGTAACTAAACTTTATGCACAATATCTTCAAGCTTTCTTCTTCCTGTTGATGGTGGTTGCTCTGCAGGATAACCTATTGGTATTATAGCTACAGGAATCAAACCTTCTGGGTTTCCTAAAATTCTTAAAACTTCTTTTTCGTCAAAAGCTCCAACCCAACAAGAACCCAAACCTAAGTCAACAGCCGCAAGCTGAGCATAAGCTGCTGCTATGGTTGCGTCTTGAATGCAGTAAAGGTTTTTCCCTCTTTTTCCATATCTCTTTTCAGATCTTCCAGGATTTGCACAAAAAACCAAAACTACAGGAGCTTCTGCTACGAAGCTTTGGGCAAAAGAAGCTAAAGCAAGCTCCCTTTTCTTGTTTTCGTCTTGAACCAAAAATATCTCGTAGGCCTGCAATTGGGAGAAAAAGTTCAATTCCCTGCAGATGGAGCCGAGTTTACGACTCCAAGTATCTCTTTTATTTTGCTTTCCTCAATTGGTCTACTAGTGAAAGCCCTAACAGAACGCCTTCTTTTAATTACTTCCTTGAATTCCATTTTCATACCTCCCTCCTAATCTTCTAATATGATTGTCATTAATTAGGAACTTTAGATAAAAATACTTTTTACCATATCCGACTTTCGGAACCTCGTTTCCGATATTTCCGATAAACATTTAAAACCCTGTCTAACTACCCCTTATTTTCTTAAGTATCCTTTCTTTCGCAATTTCCATAGCAGCGTCTCTAGGCAAAACATTTTCTTTTTTCGCTTTTCTCAAAACTTTTTTCGTGTTTTTCTTTATCTTTTTTTCAACCAAAGCAAACATCTTATTTTCATCATACCCTTTGTATTCACAGTAAGAAGAAATCAAACCACCAGCATTAGCAACAAAATCTGGCACTACCAAAATTCCCCTTTCATGCAAAATTCTTTCGATTTCTGGCTTACAAGGAATGTTTGCAGCTTCCACAATAAGCTTTGCTTTAATCTCATTAACATTTCTCTCGTTTATCACATCAGGTAAAGCAGCAGGAATTAAAACATCAACTTGCAACTTGAAAATTTCTTCATTTGGCAAAACCTGCCCAGGTTGGTAATTTACAACAGAGCCAGTTTGTTTTTTAATTTCTGAGAGCTTTTCAAAATCTAAGCCTTCTTGATTATAAATAACACCTTTGCTGTCGGAAACAGCAACAATCTTAGCTCCAACTTGAGACAAAAATTTTGCGGTGAAAGAGCCTACATTTCCAAAACCTTCTATTGCAACCGTAGCTTTAGCTATATCAATTTTTGCAAACTTGGCAGCAACTAAAGTTGAATGGAAAACTCCAAAGCCTGTTGAGCCAAGTTCATGAGGCAAACCACCGAGCTCTTTTGGCTTTCCAGTAACTGATTTTAAAGAACCATTCCCTTCAACAAACCATTTCATTTCTTGCTCTCCAGTGTTAACATCAGGTGCTCCTATATAATACTTAGGGGCTATACCACGCAAAGCTCTACCAAAAGCTCTCATGAGCTCAGCTTTTTGCTCCAAAGAAATTTTCTTAGGGTCAGCAATTATCCCGGATTTTGCCCCTCCGAAAGGCAAGCCAGCTAAAGAGCATTTGAAAGTCATTACTCTTGCTAACCTGAAAACTTCTTCTGCGCTAACGGAAGGAGTCATCCTTATTCCACCTTTTCCTGGACCAAGTGCTGTGTTATCAATAACCAAAATTCCTTTCAAACCAACTTTTGGGTCGTAAACTTCAATTATCTTTTCTGGTCCAAATTCATCAGCAAACTTCTCTATCATCTTTCTCACTTTTTCCAATCCCCAACCATTTGCACATCTTCAACTCCATGCAAATAATTGTAAGCGGCTAAAGCAGCTTTTGCCCCTTCACCTGCAGCCACTACAATTTGCTTAAATATAACATTTGTGACATCGCCTGCAGCGAAAATTCCAGGCCTTACCTTTTCACTATCTGGATAAAAAGTTCTGCAATTTGCATCAACAACAATTTGATTGTATTCATCCAGCTTAACCAAATCTTTAACAAGAGAAGGGTCTACTTCATATCCAATTTCAATGAAAATGCCATCAACAGCAATTTCCTTCTTTTCTCCAGTTTTCAAATTCTCAACAACAATTGAGCCAACTTTCCCTTCACCTTTTATTTCCCTCACAACACTGCTCAATAAAAGCTCGACATTTTTCTTCTTTTTAACTTCTTCGACAAAAGCTTCAAATCCTCTGAATTCGTCTCTTCTGTGGATCAAATAAACTTTGCTCGCGATTTTGCTTAAAAGCAAAGCAGCATCTAAGGCAGAATTTCCCCCGCCAA
>JAWCEU010000044.1:0-4305 GCA_039092155.1 Candidatus Aenigmatarchaeota archaeon | reverse complement strand
AATGTTCATCTAAATTCAAAACAATCAAGTTTGGTTTCAGTTTTTTGTTTTCTTTCCCAAATCTTTTCTTGAAATCTTCTCTTTTTCCATAAACAACAACTTCAGAATATTCTGAAGGGATTTTTTTGAATTTGAACTTGAAAGCTGAATATGCTGTGAAGATTGAATTTGCTGGAACTTCGCTCTCTATTTTTTCAATCGATTCGTCTAAGTGTGTTTGATAAACAATGTCTTTTTCCAAATTTCTGATGGAAGCCCAATAAAGCAGAATTTTCTTTAAATCTATAGCTATGAATCCAAATCTTTTTTTCTCGATTGCGTTCATCCTTTCCAAAGGTTTGAGGGCAAGGTTTACAGTGCTCAAAGAAAGTTTGCACTCTTTACTTAAATGAAGCTGCTTAAATTCTCTTTTATTTTTTTTATTGCTTCAAACAAGATTTCCCTATAAACACGCTCTTTTTTCATATTTCGATTTTTTAAATCATTTATAAAACTTTCGATAAAAATCGAAAATATTACCTTTTTTCTCCAAATTCCACTTTATACTTAAGCACAACATCATTTTTCTCAAGAATGACAAAGCTTCTGCTAACTCTTACTTTAACACTTTTTCCATCTTCAAGCTCAATTGAAGTTTCATATTCGCTTTTACCATCCCATATTTCTTGAGATTTCAAGATTTCAGCCAACTTTTCATAAACTTCCAAATTAAAGCCGAAGTAAGGCTCTAAGAGCTTGTCGAAAAATTCTTCAAAAGAAATTTTGCCTTTTAAAAGCGAATAAAACAAGCTTAAATCTTGCGACAATTTTGGATATTTTTTAAGCTTTTGTAGTAACTTAGGTTCCATGAAAGAAATGAAAAATAGAGAAATAGCATATAGCTTTACAACTCCAGCTGGAAGTAAAATTCTTCAAAATTCTATCTCAAAGCCACTTCTTATTTTTCTTCCAATTTTTTCTGCAAAGTAGAGAGAAGCTAAAAATCCAGCTAAAGCACCAATCCCTTTGTAGGGTTCAGGGCAAGCTACGAATCCTTGAAGCAACTTCAATCCCATACAAGATTTTATTAATTTTTTCCGGAGGAACGAAACGAATCAACCTTTTATCTTCACGATAAGAAACGCTAATTTTTGCAATTTCATCAAATTGGCTACCAATTTCAAAATCACTTTTTCCATTCGAGTACTCAGCTTTCCCATGAATTTGTTATAAAATTTTTATCGTTTTTAAAACAATAACTTTTTATGCGAAAAGGCATCTTCATAGTTCTTGAAGGTATAGATGGTTGTGGCAAAAGCTTGCAATCAAACCTTCTCTTCAATTTTTTGAAAGAAAAGAGGGAAGCAATCTTAACTCATGAGCCAACGCAAGGAGAAATAGGTAGCTTGCTCTCGAGGAAATATCTTAAAGAAGTTGATTTGCCTTTAGTTGATGCTTTCCTTTTCTGCGCTGATAGGGAAGAGCATTTGAAAACTGTTGTGATTCCAGCCTTAGAGCAAGGCAAAATAGTTATTTCAGATCGCTACTACCATTCAACTTTAGCTTACCAAAAAGCTCAAGGCTTAGAGTTGAAATGGCTTTTAGATCTAAACAAATTCTTCATCAAACCAAACTTAACAATAATTCTGGATGTTGATCCAGAAGTGGCGATTGAAAGAATTGAGAAAGATAAAAACAGAAAAATTGAAGAAAGGAAAAAATTCGAGCAAATAGAGTTTTTGAAGAAAGTTAGGGCTAACTTCTTGGAATTGCCGAAAATTTTGAAAGATGAGAAAATTGTGGTTATAGATGGGAACAAAGAAAAAGAGAAAGTTTTTGAAGAAATTTTGAAAGAAGTTGAAAAAAACTTTTTGATTTCAAAAGGCTAAAATTAATTATGGTTCCAGAAGTTTTTCTCAAGTTTGTTTTATCCTTAGGAATAGGAGCTTTGATAGGGATAGAAAGGGAGCAAAGAGGGAAAGGAGAATTTGCCCAAGGAGTTAGAACTTTCATCTTAGCATCTTTGCTCGGAACAATTTCAGCTCACTTTTCTTTCTTGCTTAACTCTTTCTTACCCTTCTACATAGCTTTTGTCATTTCTGGAATTCTCACAACCTTAGGCTACATAAACAAATCTAAAAAGAAAAGGTATGGACTAACAACTGAGTTCGCTTTTCTACTAACTTTTCTTCTAGGAGTTTTGGTTTACTTCGACAATTTTCCGTTCTACATTTCAATTTCCTTAGCAATTTTGCTGACATTTCTCTTGGCTTCAAAAGAGCTCTTGCATACTTTTTCCAAACATTTGAAAAGGGAAGAAATATGGAGTGCTGTTTTCTTCGCAGTCCTTTCTTTCGTTGTTTTGCCAATTTTACCAAATCGCTACGTAGACCCTTTAGGAATTTTCAACCCTTTTTTAATCTGGGCAAGCATTGTTGCCGTGCTTTCAATAAGCTTCATAGCTTACATTTTGATAAAAATTTTTAAAGGGAGAGAGGGGGTAATCTTAACTGGAATTTTAGGCGGGATGGTTTCTTCAACAGCAGTTACAATTTCAATGATAGAAGAAGTGAAGAAGAACAAAAAGATTTTGGAAATTGCAGTCGTTTCAATACTGTTAGCATCTGCTACCATGTTCTTAAGAGTTTTCTTCTTAGCAAGCATCTTCAACTTCAATTTGCTTCCTTTACTTTTTCAACCATTTTTCATTCTAGCTATACTCAATTTTTTACCGGCAATTTACTTGAGCAGAAAAACAAGAGGAAAAAAATCTCCAATGATTTTGACTTCGCCCTTGCAATTCAAAGTTGCGTTTTTCTTCACAGCTCTGTTGCTTCTCACTCTAGTCCTAATACACTTAGTGAAATTATTTTTTGGTGAAGAAGCCATTTACTTGATATCTTTTTTAGCAGGTTTAGCAAACATGGATGCGATAACAATTTCACTTTCTTCTTCAGCTTTTTCAACAATTTCCCCTTCTATTGCAGTTAAAAGCTTAATACTAGCTTCAATTTCAAACACTTTCTCTAAGTGGCTTTTGGCTTTTGCTTTGAAGCAAAGAGAAATTGCTTTTTCGATAGGAAAGATTTTCTTCTTTTTGATTCTCGCAAGCATAGCAATGTTATTTTTCTTTTAGACCAAAATATTATTATGAAAGAAGATTTTCCCTTCATGACAACGTTTCTCACTTGCTTGATGATTTCAGTTTTTCTTTTCACAATGAACATAGGAGAAAGAATTTTAAACCCTGAAGCAGAAGTTAACTTGAGCTTCTATTTTGAGAAATTTGGGTTCGTGCCACAAAGACCAACTCTTTACTCCTTAATAACCTACACTTTCATCCATGCAGACATTTTTCATTTGTTCGGGAATCTCATGGCTTTAACGGCAGTTGGTCTTGTTTTAGAGAAGCACATAGGTAAAATTCCCTTTCTCTCAATTTACATTTCTTCCGGCTGTTTGGCGGCAATTTTTGACATCATGAACAGGATCTTGCTCAAATTACCAATGAGTTTCCCTTTAATAGGTTCTTCAGGCTCTATTTTCGGTTTAATGACTGTGGCAGCTTTAACACAACCAACGCAAAAAATACCGACTTTGCTAGTTTTGCTCTCTTTATTCCCATTCATAGAGCTGATTTTACCTTTTTTAATAGTTCAAGATGTTGCAACTTTCAACGCGATTTTCCTTTTAATGGTTTGTGTAATTTTACTCTTAAATCTAATAATACCAAATTCTATTCCAGTTGGCTTGGCAATTTTCTTCTTCATTTTCTCTTGGATTTTTTCTCTAATTTTGAGATTGCCCACTTCAATTTCAAACTTAGCTCATTTGGGCGGGGCTGTAGGGGGAATCTTGAGCATTTTCATCTTCCCAAAAGAAAAGACTTAGTTTTTTATTTTTAAAAAAGAATTTTAAATTATGATTGCAAGGACAGGAGCTATATTAGCAGGGATAATTTTGCTTTGTTTCGTCACAACACTTCTAATAGCTGACATGCTAAGCCCAACTGGATTCAGGGCAGGGAAATCTTTAGCAAGCTTTTTCCAATTTCTCACGAGCTCAGAAGAATGTGATTGTGAATTGAGCTCTCAACTCCAAGAGAAAATTTGCAACACTTTTTGCGGAGAACATGCAGGAAAAGTTTGCAAAGATAAAGCTGACTGCTTGGGCTAAATTTTCCAGTAGCGCTTTGTTCTCAAGTAATTCCTCTCAGCTTCCAAAATAGCTTTCAAGAATTCGTCTTCATCTTTGTAAAATCTTGCTAAAAGCTTTTTAGCAGTTTCCGGCCCAATCCCTCGAGCTGCCAAAGCTTTAACAGCTCTT
>JAWCEU010000043.1:0-4320 GCA_039092155.1 Candidatus Aenigmatarchaeota archaeon | reverse complement strand
GGCACTTCAACTTCAACTTTTGCAGGCCAAATACCAACTCCTACTTGAGCTCTAGATAAAGGAAAAACAAAAATCAAAAAAATTAAGGCTAAAATTAGCTTATACACAACTTTCACCTTCCATCACAACCCTTAACTGATAAGTTGTGTTGAAGTTTGAAGCTGGAGTTGCAGGCGGAACATCCAACCAATACCTCAAATAAACAAAGCTCTTTGGTTTCAAGTTAGAAAAAACTTTATGCGTGTTGTCAAAACCTATGACAAATGGCACAGCATTTGATAAGCTTGGGTTGTAAAGGTCGTTTCTTGAAGAAGAAGACCATTTTGCGTTTGAAATGTTTATTTGAACGTTTCCTTCACCACTGCAACCAGGAGTTGAGCATAAATGGTTTGTTGCCCCATGGCAAATATCTCCATTTACATCTCCATCAAAATAAATCCAATATTCTGTTTTCCCGCTACTTTTATTGTAATTCCAAATTGCGTTGTTGTTAGTTGTGCCTGCTGTTAAAGGATATTGAACGTTTTCAACAGCACCTGTTTCATTCGTGAAAAAAATCCCTTCGCTAAGCTTCTCGCTAACTATCACGTAGTAATAAGGAACAAAGAGTATAGATGCATTTATTACAGGCAACTCTTCATCTCCAGCTTTTATCCCTTTCAAAAGCATTAACGCAAAGATGAAAGATAAAAATAAAGCTAAGAGCTTCATCTCATCAACTTTTTTGATAAAAAACTCATATATTAAATATGGAGTTCGTTAAGAAATATTTTTTAATTGTTTTTACTTTTTTGATTATTCTTTCTTCACATTCCCAAGCCACAAATCAAACCCAATCAGTTATGAATTCAAGCGTAAGGCTAGCCCCGAATATAATGCTTTCTGTATCGACCGAGAAGTTTTACTATTGTCCTCCAGAAAACATAACAATAACTACAACAACTTCAAATCTTGGAAATCTTGGAGTTTTTGGGAATTTGTCAGTTAGGGTTTTTGACTTAGCTTCAAAAGAATTCATGAACGCAACATGGAAAAACATCAACTTACCCCCTTTAGCTACTAAAACCTTTACTTTAAACCATACAGTTTCTAACGAAGACCCTGAGGGCTTGTACAATGTAATAGCAAATTTAGACTTTGATAATTCTTCAAAATCTGCTTCAACTTCTTTCAGAATTAACAAAGGGATAGGAACTCTTGTTGTTTCACCTTCTTGGATAGAAGAAACTGTTATGCCTGGCGACCTGATAGTTAAAGAGATGTATTTTTGGCTTCTTTACCCTTGCTATGGTGCTTTAGTTTACTTGAACACCTCTCAAGGTCCTCCAGGAGATTGGGTAATTTTTTCCGCAAACCCTGTTTGGGTTTCGCCTGACATTTGGAATGTAACAAAAATTTACATTTACATAGACTTGCCAAAAAATACAATACCAGCAACTTATGAAGGTTTCATAAGGTTGCAAGCTGAAAACCAAGTTTTGATAGTTCCTTTGAAGATTCATGTTCAACCAACACCAATTTTCGACCTCAAAATTGAGATACCTCAAGATAAAAAAGAAGTTTGCTTAGGAGAAAGCATTTCAGCAAAACTCACAATTTTAAAACTTTTCCCTCCAGGCACGCTTGACGTTAACATGAGCTATGCAATTGATTTCAACACTACTATCTATGATGAAAAAAAGGAAACAATAGGAGTAACTGATAAATTAGAGAAAATAGTTTCTTTGAAAGTTCCTAGTAATGCTCCAGAAGGAATATACACGTTTTCAGCAAGGTTGCAATATGAAAATGTTTCAGTTTATGCTTCAGACATATTTTTCGCAAAATATTGTCCTCCCCCACCACCTCCTCCTCCGCCGCCTCCCCCACCGCCTCCAACAGCAGAGCTTATTTTGAACGTTTCAACAAGAAGAGTGCATGCTTTAATTGGAAAGTTCACAAGCTTTATTGTTTGGGTTTCGAATAAAGGTACAGATACTGCTAAAAACTTAAAGCTCAGCATCACTGGCTTAGACCCAATGTGGCTAACAGTCACGCCTTACTCAAGAATTGATTTGAAGCCGGGAGAAACTCAAGAGTATCATGTTTTGATAAAAATTCCAGAAGATGCTGAAGAAGGAGTTTACAAACTAAGCTTACAAGCAACAAACTTTTACCAAAGCAATCAAGAGTTTGTTTTCTTAACAATAGCGAAAGATTGGGAAAGTTTGGCAAGAATTCTCTACCAACAAGTTAATGAAAGTGGAAACAAAGTTTCAAAAATTTTTTCTTTAACTTGCATAAGCTTAGAAGAATTGCTTTCGGAATTTAGAACAAGGGAAAGGATGAAAGAAGAAGGTGTAAGGGAATATGGGAAAAAGAATTGGAAAGTTGCTATCGAGCTTTTTGAAGATGTTTTAACTAGAGATGATAAAATTTTAATGAAAGCCCATATTTTGATGGATTTAGAATTCTCCAAGCTCAAACCTTTTTCTTTCCCTCCTTTCACAAAAGAAATAAATCAAAAGCTTCTTCTCTTGTCTAAAGCTTTGGGCGAAGACGATTACTCAGCTTTTTGTTTAAACTTTTTGGAAATCCAAAAACTTTCCTTTTATTCCACTCTTACTTTAGCTTTTGTTGTAGCAGTTTTTGTGATTTCAATTTTAATTGTTTTAATCGTTTGGAGAAAGAAAACGGAGCTTGAGCCATTTGCAAGGTTGAAGAAGATAAGGGAAAGATTAGGGGTGAAATAATTTTTAGCATAAAAACCAAAAAATAAATATGAAAGTTTGGAAAAAATTGTTCTTTTTCACAGCTTTATTTTTAACATTTCTAGCTTTCATCAAAATAGCTAGCCCAATAATTCAAGAAAGCTTTCTCTTAGATTTGGAAAATGCTACATTCATTTTCACTCAAGAGCTTTTTAACGATTCTTCTAGCTTTAAGCTCTTGAGTTTTGGGGCTGAAGAAAACAAAACAGTTTATGTAAGAATTCCTAAGAATTCAACAATTTTATCTTCAAAGATTAGAATGAAAGGAGTGATGCAACCTGTTTATTCTGTAGCAGGTCAACAATATGGAAACATTTACGATGTTTATGTAGCAGACGTGAATTTTTCCTTACCTTTTGATGAAATAGTAGTTGGTACAAACAATCCAGCCAATGTTACTCTTTTGAATCGAACAGGTGGGCTTATTTGGAGTTATGGTATGAGTGGATATGTGTACAGTGTTGCAGTAGGCGATTTGTTGGAAGAAGAAGGTTTGGAAATCGTTGCAGGCGATATTTCTAAGATATGTTTGCTTAATTCTTCCGGTCATGAAAAAGAATGTAAGAATTTTGGAAGTGAAGTTTACGATTTAGAAATTTTACAATCAAATCAAATAGTTGCTGCTGTTGGTTCAAAATTATTCTTGCTAGATTCTTCTTTGAATGAAATATGGAATCGTTCTTTTTCCCAATCTTGCAAAGGTGTTGGTGTGGGAAATCTTACAAATGGAGAAGAGTTAGAGATAGTGGTGGCTTGTGGTTCAACTGTTTACTGTTTTGATTCGTCAGGAAATCAATTTTGTGAAAAGGATTTTGGAAGCTCGATTACTGATGTGGATGTAGGAAATTTGGATGAAGGTTTTGATGAAATTGCCGCAAGCTTGAGCAATGGCAGTGTGATAGTTTTGAACAATCAATCTGAAATTTTATGGTCTTACAGTATTGGTAGCTCTCTTATAGATAACATCAAAATAGGGGAAGTTACAACCGAATATGATGGAAATGAGATAGTTTTTGGTAGTGAAAATAACAATGTTTATGTTTTAAGTTCTTCAGGTAGTCTTGTTTGGAGTTTCAAGACTGAAGCTTATGTTGGGGGAGTTGCAATAGGAAATTTGAGCACAACAGAAGGAAATGAGGTTGTTGCCGGTACTTTTGCTTCAACTCACAACCTTTACATTTTGAATTTTGAGTATTATCCAACAAACCCTTGGCTTGATATTGGAAATGATTCTTTCATAGATTGGAGTTATTCAGGGAAGTTTAGAGGTGAGACTGAAGTATCCAACAACACAGCAATTCAAGAATACCTCTCTTCTTGCTTTCCAGATGAAAAAGGGAATTGTGACATTCCTTTAATTTTTCATTCAGACTTTCCCGGAAATTTGAATGTAAGTATAGAAATTTCATTCCTCTACAACATTTCAAACCTAATTTATCCTCAAACAATTCAAGAATTTTCAAGAGTTGACAACATAAGAGTTAATGAAAGCGTTGGAAGTGAAGTTATAAACATCACTTTCATTAAAAATCCTTCAGTTAATGTTCAAGTGAAGTACATAAAAGTAAGC
>JAWCEU010000042.1:0-4391 GCA_039092155.1 Candidatus Aenigmatarchaeota archaeon | reverse complement strand
AACCACAACCACCACAATTTATAACACCAGAATGGATTAAAACGATAAGTAGCTGGTGGGCAATTGTTCTTGTTGGAGCTTCAGCACTTATCACAGGTGCATTGATAACGAGAGTGAAACGGATCCTGTACGCAGGTATTGGAGCCTTGTATCTAACTATTATCTTAATCGTAGGTGGTGTCATGCTTCCACTCTTTGGCGCACCGACAGTAACTTATGAACAATGCAAAAGCATGTTTAAACCAGATGTTTCTTTTCTTACAATGCCCGGACTATTTTACACAGTTTCTTGTATTTTCACAGGATATGTGCCTCAAAATTTGGAGTCGCTTTCGATTGCAACATTTACAATTTTTGGTATTATTGCACCGCTTGCTCTCCTTATTTCTCTATTTTTCAACTTCATACCAACTTTCATAATAGAAAATAAGTATGCCCAAAGAGTCATAGCAGTGGTCGGAGCACTTATTGCTTTCAGGGGATTTTTTGCCACTTTTCTCATCCAACTCTTAGAGTACGGATTTGCTGGTATAGGAGCTCTTATGGTTGGAACTTTGTTCACAGGCTTTGTTTGGAAAGCATGTGAGAAATTTGTTAGCCCATTGGGAATAGATGTTGGAACATCACTAAAAATAATGAGAATCGGATATTATCAAGAGTTAGAGAATGAATTAAGAATGTTGGAAAATGCATTGGATGCTGCTACAAAAGCTGGGAATAAACAATTGGAAGCAGAAATACAACAAAAAATTGAGAATATAAAGAAATTGATGAAAAAAGTGGAAAAGGGTAAAACTTAATTTTACTACTTAAAAGGGATAACTTTAAATAGTTTTCTGTCCATTAATTTTATTATGTTTAGAAAACCTAAACCACAAAGGGAAATAAAAAGGGGATTGGAGAGTTCCATTTTGCCATATATAGAAGATGCTAGCAATGCACGAGATACACCATACACATATGTAACATATGTATGGTCATTAATCGAGCTTTACAATGAATGGAAAAGTGGAGATAAGTATGTTCTACAAGGCAGAAGCGAGCAAGAAATAGAAAGAATAAGGCAAACAGCTATTGAAGGAATGAATAACATAGGCAGCGAAAGAGGATATAGAATGAAAATTGTGACAGATGCTTCACAAAAAGGCATAATTAGTGCTTGTCCTGAAGTTGCAGTAGTTCTTGGTAAACACATATGCTTCTATGAAAGAGTGGGAAATGTTGACTATGTGCATGATGAAGTTACACTTCAAGTGCAACCAGATCCGACTATCACAGATCCATTCAATTTTAAAATTCATTACAGAGATGGCATAAAGCTCAGATTTCCTGTAAACGATGAAAATGGAAAACCAAAAGAGGAAATAACTGTAAATACAAGAATAAAAAGTATTGAAAAAACTACAGAAGAGGCTATACCAAAACCATCAATCGATGAAATAAAGAAATTGACTACTTACGCAGACAGAGCTGCACAACAATCCACCCAAACTCAACAATAATAACATAGTTTACCAAAAATCTATTATGGAAATCTTTAGTTTAAGTTATGATCAGTTAATCTTCTCACTCTTTTTACCTTTTCTTCTTTTCTTCCTTTTAATTTACACTTTACTTAGAAAATCCAAAATCTTTGGAAACGAAGCCGAAAAGCTCAACTTACTTTTGGCTTTAGTTATTTCTGCTTTGGGTATTTTTTCTCTCTATTCTTTAGGTCTTGCCTACTGGCTCCCTTTCTTTGCAGCTTTTTTGGCTATAGCAGCTTTCTTGCTTATGTATGCTTATGGTGCTGGAAGTTATGCTTTGAAGAAAGTTGCTTTTTACAAAGAGGAAGCAACAGGAGAAAGGAAAAAATTTGAAGAAAGAGCAGAAAATTGTAAGAAAATATGGGAAAGATTTGAGTCAGAAAAAGATGTTGGTAAGAAATTTATGGTATTGGGTGAGATGAAAAACGAAATTGAAAAGATTAAACCAATTGCCGAAAAGTTAGGTATAAATCTTTACGATTATGATTGGTATAAAAAATATGAGGAAGCTATAGCTAGTATGGGTAGAAGCCAATGATTGAGACAATCTTCCAATTCTTGCTTTTCATCCTTTCGTTTTTAATCTCTTATGGATTTTTGAAAAAAATCAAGATTTTTCAATCTGGCGTGAACTTGATAATTTCTCTTACAATAGCTTTTTATGTTCTTCTTACCTCTCTTTACTACTTTGAGAATCTCATACAAGTTTTAGCATTTCTCTTCATTTCTCTTTTTATCATTTTTTCCCTAGCTTTACTCTATTTTGCTAGAAAAACAAAATAACAAGTTAACTTTATATTCATTAGAATCCAAATAAAACTTTATGGAGAAAAAAATTTTCTCATTCTTAATGTTTCTTTTCCTTCTTACTAATTCAGTTTTTGCCCAAGATCTTGTTTCTCAAATAATTTCAATTCTACCACAATTTGTTGGTGTGATTTTTATTCTCATCTTCATATTACTCTTGCTTGCTGTGGGTGGAGTTTTGCCAAAACCAACCGGCAGGTTGCCAATCGGCGTTATATTTTTCCTCATTTTGGTGGTGCTACTATTCATCATACCACAATTCGTTAAATTTCCAGACTACATGGTAATTCCAGAAGATTTTAAAAAAGAAACATGGAAATTACCACCCGGCTCTGAAAAGGCACTGAGTCTGATAGGTTTACCAGAGGATTGGGCCTATGTGCCAGCGATAATTTATCTTTTCATTTTACCTTTTGCCGCTATTTATACCCTCGTTTGGGCTTTTTTGACTTCAATCAAGGTTTTTGAAGGAGCGGCAAATGTAAACAGAATTCTCGCTTTTATAATATCATTCATAACAATTCCTTTGGGATGGTTTGTGAAAATAGTTTGGGTTCTTTTCAGTTTTATGGGTATTTGGTCTATTGTAATTTTTGCAGCAACTTTTATTCTCGGAATCTTTTTCAAAGGCTATGGTATAAGTGCAGGTGAATATTACAAATCAATGACAAAAAAATGGAGAGATACTGCTGTAAACTACTTGCAAAATGCTTTGCGCGACTTGGGTGCAAGACAAGCTGGTTCTGCCCAAAACAACCTAAACGCAGCTAAAAACATCGCTGGCTTTTCCACCAATTATTACAATTACATTACACAAGCGATAAATGCTTTAACGCCTCAGCCAGGCCAACAAATAGACTGGGCAGCTGCTGAAAATGCTGTTAGAAACGCGTTAAGAGAAATAAGTTGATGTTTAATTCTTCAAAGAGTTAAATTTTAATTATGGTATTTTTTGCTCCAAAAAGTGCAGAAAGTTTAAAAAAAGGGATTTCAAAAGAATACCTTGAATTCCTTCTTCAAGAGCAAAGGATGAGAGAACCTAAAAGCTTTTACGAAAAGTTTTGCAAGTTTGCTGAAAGCTTGAGAATAAAACCTTCAAAATCAATGGAAGAAAAATTGAAATTCAACATAGTTTTTTCTTCTTTGAATGTCTCACCTACAGGAGTTCTTTCCGCCACTCTTCTTATTTTCATCCTTTCTTTCCTTTCAATTTTGCCTTTAATCCTTTTTCTTAACGATGTTTCAACAAGCATTTTTCTTCTTTTAATTCCTGTTGGTTTAGCTTGGTATTTTTACACATACCCTTCTTTTAAGGCTAGTGTGCTAAGAGTTCAAGCAGGAGATGAAGCTATAAAGATAATACTTTACATGGCAATTTACCTCAAGCTTAACCCAAGCTTAGAAGGTGCAGTCAACTTTGCAGTTGAGCGCGCAAAAGGGCCAATAAGCGAAGATATGAGGAAAGCTATGTGGGATTTGCAAACAGGTAAATATAAAACTGTGGAAGAAGCTTTAGGCCAATACACTCAAAAATGGGTTTGGTGGAATGAAGATTTTGTTAGAGCTTTGAGCTTGATTTACGGCGTACTAATAGAGCCTACAGAAAAAGGAAGAGAAGAAATTTTGAGAAAAGCTTTAGCTTTTGTTTTAGATGCAACTCACCAAAGAATGAAAGTTTATGTTGAAGAAATTTACTCGCCAATAATGATGCTCCATGTTTTTGGTTTACTTTTGCCTGTCATGGGGCTTGTGATGTTTCCTATGGTTGCAATTTTTTTGCATCAACAAGTTAGCACACCACAACTCATTCTTGGCTATATAATTTTCTTGCCTTTGTTGCTCTATTTCTTGATAAACAGGATATTGCAGAAAAGACCAGGAGCTTTGATGGTTCCAGACATAAGCAAACATCCTGAGCTTCCACCAAAAGGTTATTTTGGGCTCAAAGTTGGCGGAAAAAAATTATATGTCCCAATTTTCATTTTTTCTGTTTTGATAGGATTCTTGATAATGACTTACGGTATTTTGCATTTCATAAACTTGTTTTTCAATTTAATG